>NZ_JBIVRD010000013.1:0-211622 GCF_044755565.1 Kitasatospora sp. NPDC092286
CTGGAGAAGGTCCGGGTCCGCGGACCCGTCGGCCGTCCCCGCACCCGACCCGGCGCGGTCGCCGGGGACAAGGCCTACTCGTCCCGCGGCAACCGTTCCCACCTGCGCAAACGCCGCATCAAGGCGGTCATCCCGGAGAAGAAGGACCAGGTCGCCAACCGGAAGAAGAAGGGCAGCCGGGGCGGCCGGCCCGTCAGCCACGACGCCGAGCTCTACAAGGAGCGGAACACCGTCGAGCGCCTGATCAACAAGCTGAAGGCCTGGCGAGGCATCGCGACCCGGTATGACAAGAGCCCGGAAAGCTACCTCGCCGGCCTTCACCTCCGCGGCGCAATGATCTGGATCAAGGACCTCACCCGAACCCATTGATCACGACCGAATACGCGGCCTAGGGCTTGTCTGACAGGCCCTGGCGCCCTACGCGTGCACTATCTCGCGGCCGTAGCGCGGCTTGCGCAGCACGGCGAGGAAGGTGATTCCGACGCCGGCCAGCGCCCAGACGGCGAGGACCAGCAGGGGCATGCCCAGGTTGGTGCCGCCGAAGTAGGCGATCGAGCGGGCCGCGTCGGTGCCCGCGCCGTTCGGGATCCACGCCCCGATGGCCCGCCAGAACGGCGGCATCATCGGCGGCGGGAAGACCCCGCCCGCGCTGGGGTTGCCGAGCACCACGAAGAGCAGCACCGCGACACCGATGCCGATGATGTCGAACAGGCACTCCAGTGCCATGGTGACCGCGCCGACCGCGAACACCACCAGGGCGCCCAGGGCGGAGAGGCCCCAGAACGATCCGGGCAGCGCGTTCAGGGCCGGTCCGACGATCACCGCGCCACCGATGCCGGCCGCGATCGAGTAGAGCGCCAGGGTGCCGAGCCGGATCAGCGCCCGGTGCGGGTTGGCGGGCAGCGAGCCGGCGCTGATGCCGAGGATCGAGGCGACCAGGTAGCCGCCCACGCACCAGCCGATCACCAGGTAGAAGGAGGAGAGGCCGTTGGTGTCGCCCTTGGCCAGCGGTGCCACGTCCTGGGTCACGACCGTCCGGCCCTGCGCCTTGTTCAGGCCGGTGACGACCGACTCGGCGGCCTTGGCGGCCGCCGGGCCGCGGGCGTTGCCGACCAGCAGGGTGTCCTCGGTGCCGGCCGGGTTCACCACCAGCGCGGCGTAGATCTTCTGGTCCTTGAGCTGCTCGGTGGCGGTCTGCGCGTCGGGCGCGGTGACGGCCCGGACGGCGTCGTTCGGCACCGAGTCCAGCGCCTCGACCAGCTTGGGGGAGACCTGCGGCGGGGCGACCACCGCGATCGACAGGTTGTGCGGGGTCGGCTCGTGCAGCGCCCCGACGTACGAGGTGATGAAGCCGAATTGGAGAAGGAGCACGGCAATCACCATCAGCGCCGCGCGCGGGGTGACCGCTCCCTTGAGTTCGGCGACGAGTCCCTGCCCTGGGGCGGCCATCGACATCTCCTTGTGTATGAGGGAAAAACGGATACTTCATACCATCAACTAGTTAGGTTGTTTGTCATCCCGCGCCGGGTCCGGCCCGGGGTGGCCTGCGGGATACTGGCGCGGTGAGTGCGGCGAATACGGTGAGTGACGAAGATCCCCTGCTGGCGGTGGAGCGCGAGGTCGCGCTGATGTTCCGGCGGGGCCGGGCCCGGGTGGCGGAGCTGTCCCGCCGGGTCCATCCCCGGCTGGAGGGCATGGCGTACAGCATGCTCGGCTACATCGAGCAGGCCGGCCGGGTGCGGGTGACGGACGTCGGCGTGCACTTCGCTGTGGGCAAGGCCACGGTGAGCCGGCAGATCAGAGCGCTGGAGGAGCTGGGTCTGGTGTCCCGGGAGGCGGATCCGCAGGACCGCCGGGCCGCGCTGGTCTCGCTGACCGAGGACGGGCGGCGGCGCTACCTGGGCGCCCGGGACGTCCGGGTGAAGCGGGTGCGGGAGCTGATGGAGAACTGGTCCGAGGAGGACGTGGTCCGCTTCGCCGAGTTGCTGCACCGCTTCAACGACGTGGTCGGGGAGGCCGTCGCGCCCTGAGCCGCTGCGGGGGCCCCGGCGCCGGCCGGGGCGGGGTCGTACGGCGGGACTTTACTTGGGCTTGAAGAAAGTTGCCTTAGTCAACCATCGCCCCTATGGTTGCTTAAGGCAACGATTTCTCGCATCCCCCGTACCCCGCAGAAGGACCCAGATGACCGTCACCACCCACGCCGCGACCGGAGCCGCCACCGCCGACGACCAGCCCATGACGCACCGGCAGGTGATGGAGGCGCTCTCCGGCCTGCTGCTCGGTCTCTTCGTGGCCGTGCTCTCGTCGACGGTCGTCTCCAACGCGCTGCCGCGGATCCTCACCGACCTGCACGGCGGTCAGTCCGCCTACACCTGGGTGATCACCGCCACCCTGCTCACGCTCACCGCCTCCACCCCGATCTGGGGCAAGCTCTCCGACCTCGCCAGCAAGAAGCTGCTGCTGCAGATCGCCCTGGTGATCTACATCGCCTCCTCGGCGCTGGCCGGTCTCTCCCAGAACACCGGACAGCTGATCGCCTGCCGTGCCCTCCAGGGCATCGGCGCCGGCGGTGTCACCGCGCTGGCCCAGATCTGCCTGGCGGCGATGGTCCCGCCGCGTGAGCGCGGCCGGTACAGCGGCTACTTCGGCGCCGTCTTCGCCCTGGCCACCATCGGCGGGCCGCTGATCGGCGGCGTCATCGTGGACACCTCCTGGCTGGGCTGGCGCTGGTGCTTCTACGTCGGCATCCCGTTCGCGCTGGCCGCGATCCTGGTGCTGCAGCGCACCCTCAAGCTGCCGGTGGTCAAGCGCAAGGTGAAGATCGACTACCTGGGCGCGCTGGTCATCACCGGCGCCGTCAGCCTGCTGATGATCTGGATCACGCTGGCCGGCAAGAACTACGCCTGGCTCTCCTGGCAGACCGCGGCCATGGTCGGCGGCGGCCTGGCGCTGGGCGCCCTGGCCGTGGTGATCGAGCGCCGGGCCGCCGAGCCGATCATCCCGCCGCACCTCTTCCGCTACCGCACCGTCACCCTGGCGGCGGTCGCCAGCGTGCTGGTCGGCATCGGGATGTACGGCGCGACCACCTTTCTCAGCCAGTACTTCCAGCTGGCCCGGGAGAAGTCCCCGACCATCGCCGGCCTGATGACCCTGCCGATGATCCTCGGCCTGGCCGTCTCCTCCACCGTGGCCGGAAAGATGATCACCAAGTACGGCAAGTGGAAGGCGTACCTCGTCTCCGGCACCCTGCTGCTGGCGATCGGCTTCGCCCTGCTCGGCACCGTCCGGGCCGACACCCACTACGGGCTGCTCTCGCTCTACATGGCCATCACCGGCGTCGGCCTCGGCCTGACCATGCAGAACCTCGTCCTGGCGGTGCAGAACACGGTGGCGCGGAGCGAGCTCGGCGCGGCCAGCTCGGTGGTCACCTTCTTCCGCACCATGGGCGGTGCGATGGGCGTCTCCGCGCTCGGCGCCCTGATGAACAACAGGGTCGGCCACTACCTGACGGAGAACCTCACCGCCGCGCACATCCCGGCCGCCGGCGCCGGCGGTGGCGGCATCCCGGACCTGCACAAGCTGCCCGCCCCGGTCGTCCCGCTGGTGACGGACGCCTTCGGGCACGGTGTGGGCGTGGTGTTCCTGGTCGCGGCGCCGTTCGCGCTGCTGGCCTTCATCACGGTGCTGTTCATCCGGGAGACCGCGCTGCGCACCTCGCAGCAGGACTGAGCCCGGGGCGGCCGACCGGCCGGACGGCGTCGGGACGGCGGGATGAGGAGAGGGGCCGGGGAGTGGTGATTCCACTCCCCGGCCCCTCTCCTTCACGGCCGTACGGCCGTGCTACTTGCCGGCGATCAGCGTCAGCCCGTAGACGACGGCCGCCGCGCAGACGCCGAAGCAGGCGTACGCGCCGGCCAGCGCCAGCCGGCCGCTGCCGCCGGCGGCCGGGGCGTCCGTGCCCGCGTGCCGGGCCGTCACGGCCTCGCGGCGGGAGAGCGCCAGGATGCCGAGCGCGAAGACGGAGACCACGGCGACGGTGATGCCGAAGCTGACACCGGCGGTCTGGGCCAGGGCGTTCCACTTGATGTGCATGGTGTGTGCTCCTCAGCCTGCGGCGCTCAGGCCGCGACCGTGGTCGAGGCGGGGGTGGGGGTGACGGGCGCGGGGGCCGGGGCGACCTCGACCGGGGTGATGTCGTTGACGTTGTCCGCGCCGACCGGCTGGCGGCGCGAGACGAGCCACATCGCGCCCGAGCCGGCCACCAGGGCGGCGCCGGCCACGACCACGCCCCAGGTGCCCTGCTCGACCAGGAAGGCCGCGCCGCCCGCCACCGCGGCGGCCGCGGGCAGGGTCAGGCCCCAGGTGTAGACCATGCGGCGGACCAGGCTCCAGCGCAGCTCGCCCTTCGGGCCGCCGAGGCCGGCGCCCATGATGCCGCCCGAGCAGACCTGGGTGGTGGAGAGGCCGAAGCCCATGTGCGAGGAGGTCAGGATGACGGTCGCGGCGGCCGACTCGGAGGCGAAGCCCTGCGGCGCCTGGATGTCCGCCAGTCCCTTGCCCATCGAGCGGATGATCCGCCAGCCGCCCATGTAGGTGCCGAGCGCGATGGCCGCACCGGCCGAGATGATCACCCAGGTGGGGGGCAGCGCGCCCTTGGGCAGGGCGCCGACCGAGACCAGCGTCAGGGTGATGATGCCCATCGTCTTCTGGGCGTCGTTGGTGCCGTGCGCCAGCGAGATCAGCGAGGAGGAGAACATCTGGCCGGTCTTGAAGCCCTTGGTGACGGTCTTGCCGTCGCTCTTGCGGGTGATCGCGTACGCCAGCTTGGTGGCGCCCCACGAGGCCAGGCCCGCGACCAGCGGGGAGGCGATCGCCGGGATCAGGATCTTGCTGAGCACGGTGTCGAAGTTGACCCCGTTGACGCCGACGCCGACCACGGTGGCGCCGATCAGGCCGCCGTAGAGCGCGTGCGAGGAACTGGACGGCAGACCTCTCAGCCAGGTGAGCAGGTTCCACAGGATCGCGCCGACCAGCGCGGCGAAGATGATCTCGGGATGGATGCCGGCCTTCTCGTTGACGATGCCGCCGGAGATGGTGGTGGCGACCTTCACGGAGAGGAACGCGCCCGCGAAGTTGAGGACGGCCGCGATGGTGACTGCGACCTTCGGGCGGAGGGCTCCCGTGGCGATGGAGGTGGCCATCGCGTTGGCGGTGTCGTGGAAGCCGTTGGTGAAGTCGAAGGCGAGTGCCGTGATGATCACAACGGCTACCAGGAACGAGATGTGTTCCATACCCAAACAATCGTCGTAGTTGTCGCACGGACGTTGGTGTCGGTCGCGACGGTAGGGACGCTTGGTAAACGGAAGGTGAACTGGGTCGGGAATCGTGGTTCCGTGAGTGTCCCACGGGTTTCCATCGCCTTGCCGCAGGGTGTCCCTGCCCGTGCTGAGCTGGACATTAGTGGAGAAAATCCTGGTTCGCTCCGGTTTGCTGAGACCTGTCTCACAGATGAACGGAGAATTCATCAGCCGGTCCTGGTGCGGCCTGTTTCCGGCGAGTAACCCATGGCAGGATCGGCGGGGTCCGGGGACCCCGGACGTCGGGCAGGGGCGGGGAGGACGAACCCATGGGCGGGGCTGCACAACGCACGGAGTCGACGGGCGTACGACCGTGGGTGCGGGCCGCCCTGCGCTGCGGAGCCGTGCTCGCGGCCGCCGCGCTCGCCCTGCCACTGGCCACCCAGGCCGCGTACGCCGCCCCCGACCCGGGCGGCCCGGGTGTCGGCGCCCCGGCCACCGTCCCCGGTACCGACCCGCTGGCCGACGCCAAGGCCACCCTCGGCCCGCTGCTCGACCAGCTGCACGAGCTGTACAAGGGCGCCGAGGCGGCCACCGAGCAGTACAACGCCTCCGTCGCCAGGGTCGCCGAGCAGCAGGCCGCGCTCGCCGACCTCCAGGGCCGGCTGGAGCGCCAGCAGAAGCAGGTGGACGCCGGCACCGACGTGGCCGCCCAGCTCGCCGCCGCCCAGTACCGCAACGGCGCCGCCTCCGCCTACGCCGAACTGCTGCTCTCCAAGGACCCGTACGAGGCGGTCACCATCGCCGAGCTGCTCGCCACCGCCAGCCGCTCGCAGTCCGACTTCCTGGACCGGCTCAAGTCCGACCGCGACGCGCTCACCGGGCTGCGGAAGCAGAACGAGGACGCGCTCAAGGACTCCCAGGCGCTGGCCGCCCAGCAGGACGCCGCCAAGGCCAAGGTCGCCACCGACCTGACCGCCGTCGAGCAACTGGTCTCCTCGCTGACCGGCGCCCAGCGCGCCGAGCTGGAGAAGCTGGAGAAGGCCAAGGCCGACGAGGCCCAGCTGGCCTTCCTCGCCTCCGGCGTGCTCGGCAAGGGCGAGCGCACCCCCTCGCTGGCCGGCCGAGCCGCCATCACGTACGCGCTGGCGCAGCTCAACAAGCCGTACGTGTGGGGCGGCGCCGGGCCGGACGTCTTCGACTGCTCGGGCCTCACCTCGCAGGCCTGGCTGCACGCCGGGCGGCCGATCCCGCGCACCAGCCAGGAGCAGTGGGCCCAGCTCCAGCACATCCCGCTGAACCAGATGCGCCCCGGCGACCTGGTCATCTACTTCGAGGGCGCCACCCACGTCGCGATGTACATCGGCGGCGGGCTGGTCGTCCAGGCGCCCCGGCCCGGCGCCGTCATCAAGGTGTCGCCGATCGGCTCGATGCCGATCCTCGGTGCCGTCCGACCGGACCCGGAGACCGCCTCGGACGAGCAGGGCGGCGCCTGGAAGGTGCCGGACCTCCCGGCCGGCTGGGACTCGGTGACCCCGATCGCCCCGAGCCCGGCCAACCAGGTCCCGGCCACGCCCGGCACCCCGGCGCCGGGCACGCCCGCTCCGGGGACGCCGGCCCCCGGCACTCCGGCGCCCGGCACGACGCCGACCGACCCGGCGACGCCGGGCCAGCCGTCCACGCCCACCGGCACCCCGACCGGGACGCCCACCACGACGCCGACCGGCACCCCGACGGGTACGCCCACCGGTACGCCGAGCACCGGCACCCCGACCGGGACGCCCACCGATTCGCCGACCGACACTCCCACCGGCACCCCGACGGGGACGACGCCGTCCGGCACGGGGACCCAGGCGCCCACGGGCACCGGCTCGCCGTCCGGCAAGGGGTCGTCGGCCGCGTCCGCCACGGCCGGCGCCACCGGCACCCTGCCGGCCAACCAGAACTGACCGGCCCGCCCGGGGCCCGGGGCTCAGGCCCCGGGCCCGGCGGGCTCAGCGGGCGCCGCTGTCCGGCTCGAAGCGGATCACCACGGCCTTCGAGGTCGGGGTGTTGCTGATGTCGGCGGTGGAGTCCAGCGGCACCAGCACATTGGTCTCCGGGTAGTACGCGGCCGCGCCGCCCCGGGCCACCGGGTAGTGGACCACCTTGAAGTGCGGGGCGCGGCGCTCCACGCCGTCCTTCCACTCGCCGACCAGGTCGACGTACCCGCCCTCGGGCAGGCCGAGTTCGGCGGCGTCGGCGGGGTTCACCAGGACCACCCGGCGGCCGCCGGTGATGCCGCGGTAGCGGTCGTCCAGACCGTAGATCGTGGTGTTGTACTGGTCGTGCGAGCGCAGTGTCTGGAGCAGCAGCCGGCCGGCCGGCACCTCGGGCGCGGTGAGCGGGTTGACGCTGAAGTTGGCCCGGCCGGTCGCGGTCGGGAAGGTCCGGGAGTCGCGCGGGCCGTGCGGCAGGGTGAAGCCGCCGGGCCGGCGGACCAGGTCGTTGAAGTTCTCGAAGCCCGGCACCACCCGGGCGATCCGGTCCCGCAGGGTGTCGTAGTCGGTGGCGAAGTCCTCCCACGGCACGCTGTCCTGCGGCCCGAGCACGGCGCGGGCCAGCCGGCAGACGATCGCCACCTCGGAGAGCAGGCCCGGCGCGGGCGGGCGCAGGCCGCCGCGCGAGGAGTGCACCTGGCCCATCGAGTCCTCGACGCTGACGAACTGGGGGCCCCTGGCCGTGATGTCCCGGTCGGTGCGGCCGAGGGTGGGCAGGATCAGCGCCCGGGCGCCGGTCACCACGTGCGAGCGGTTGAGCTTGGTGGAGACGTGCACGGTCAGCCGGCAGCGGCGCATCGCCGCCTCGGTGACCTCGGTGTCCGGGGTGGCCGCGACGAAGTTGCCGCCCATCGCGAAGAACACCTTCACCCGGCCGTCGCGCATCGCGCGGATGGTGTCCACCGAGTCGTGGCCGTGCGCGCGCGGCGGCTCGAAGCCGAACTCCTTGCCGAGCGCGTCCAGGAAGGCGGCGGACGGCCGCTCGAAGATGCCCATCGTCCGGTCGCCCTGCACATTGCTGTGCCCGCGGACCGGGCAGACCCCGGCGCCCGGCCGGCCGACGTTGCCGCGCAGCAGCAGGAAGTTGACCACCTCGCGGATGGTCGGCACGGCGTGCTTGTGCTGGGTGAGGCCCATCGCCCAGCAGACGATGACCTTCCGGGAGGCCAGCACCAGCCGGCCCAGCTCCTCGATCTGCTCCCAGGGCAGGCCGGTGGCGGCCAGCACCTCGGCGCGGTCGGTGGTCCGGGCCTCGGCGGCGAACTCCTCGAAGCCGTGGCAGTGTTCCTCGACGAACGCCCGGTCGACGCCGTCGTCCGCCTCCAGGATCAGCTGGTTGAGGGCGCGGAACAGGGCGAGGTCGCCGCCGAGCCGGATCTG
This sequence comes from Kitasatospora sp. NPDC092286, assembly GCF_044755565.1. Lineage (NCBI taxonomy): Bacteria > Bacillati > Actinomycetota > Actinomycetes > Kitasatosporales > Streptomycetaceae > Kitasatospora > Kitasatospora sp. NPDC092286. The sequence goes on from NZ_JBIVRD010000013.1 coordinate 8,717, forward strand.
CAGGAAGAGGTCGGTCAGCTTGGTGCCGTGGCCGGCCAGGCCGCGGGCGTGCTGCGGGTTCTTGAACCGTTCGAGGCCGGCCTCGGGCAGCGGGTTGACGCTGACGACGGTCGCGCCGGCGCGCTTGGCCCGCTCCAGGGCGGAGAGCATCCGGGGGTGGTTGGTGCCCGGGTTCTGGCCGGCCACGATGATCAGGTCGGCCTGGTAGAGGTCCTTCAGACTGACGCTGCCCTTGCCGATGCCGAGCGTCTCGGTGAGCGCCGAACCGGACGACTCGTGGCACATGTTGGAGCAGTCCGGCAGGTTGTTGGTGCCGAGGCGGCGGGCGAGCAGCTGGTAGGCGAAGGCGGCCTCGTTGCTGGTCCGGCCTGAGGTGTAGAAGGCGGCGCCGTTCGGGGTGTCCAGGGCGCGCAGCTCCTCGGCGACGATCCCGATGGCGTCGTCCCAGGAGACCGGGACGTAGTGGGTGGCGCCCTCGTCGAGCAGCATCGGCCGAGTGAGCCGGCCCTGCTGGCCGAGCCAGTAGCCGGAGCGCCCGGCGAGTTCGGCCACCGGGTGGGCGGCGAAGAACTCGGCGGTTATCCGCCGTTCGGTGGCCTCCTCGGCGACGGCCTTGGCGCCGTTCTCGCAGAACTCGGCGGTGTGCGTCCTGCCGGGCTCCGGCCAGGCGCAGCCGGGGCAGTCGAAGCCGTCCGGCTGGTTGACCTTGCGCAGGGTGGCGAGGGTGCGGCGGGCGCCCATCTGCTCGGCGGCCATCCGCAGGCTGTGGCCGACCGCGGGCAGCCCGGCCGCCGCGTGCTGGGGCGCCGACACCTGGGGGGCGTCCTGCGCGGGATCGCTCTGCGGGGCCTGCTTGGCCATGACCGCTCTCCTCCGGCTCGTCCGGGCCGCGCGCCGCTGCGGGCCCTGACGGGCCATCCTTCCACCTGGCGGGTGGCCGGGCGCGGGCCCGGTACGGGCTTCGGCGGCGGCGCAGCTCCCCGGCGGCCCGGCGGTACGGGGGCTCAGGCGGCCAGGGCGGCTGCCTGGGTCCCGGCGAGGGCGCGGAGCAGGGTGCGGGCGGCGGCGTCGTTCTGGCGGAAGCCGGGGGAGTCGGTGCGCGGGCGGGCGAAGGCGGCGGCCGCGCGGAGGCTGGTGTGCGGACCGAGGGCGGTGCGGCGCGGGTGCGGGGCGCCGTCCAGGGCCGGGTCCAGGACGCGGCTGTCACCGGGGGCGATGGTGAGCAGCCCGGAGCGGTGGGTGTACTTCTCGTCCGCGACCACCTCCTCGACGATCCGCCCGGCACGGTGCAGCCCGGCCAGCAGCGGGTCGCGGGTACGGGCCAGGGCGTGCCTGGGCAGGTACGCCTCGACCAGGGCGGTGGCGGTGACGGTGTGGCCGGGCACGGTGGCGCCGGAGGCCCGCCAGGTGCCGGTGGTCTCGTCCCGCTCCACCCGGACGCCCGCGCCGAGGAAGCGGACCACGCCCGCCTCGGAGAGCGCGAGCAACTGGCGCAGCCGGAAGCCGGGCGGGCCGGAGGCAAGGTAGCTGAAGTAGCCGAAGAACCACTCGTCCACCTCCTCGCCGACCGAGCGGGCGGTGAGCCGGCCGGAGGCGAGGATGCGGGGCACCTGCCCGAAGAGCGAGAGCAGGGCGAGGAAGGCGCCGTGGTCGGCGCTGTGGGCGGGGTCGGCGCGGCGGTCGGCGTCGGCGGTGATGTAGTCGCGCAGGTGCCGCTGGAGCTCCTCGGCCGAGCCGAGTTCGAGGCCGGCCAGCGGGAAGTCCAGCCGTTCGAAGTCCAGCCGGTCGGCCGGGTCGGGGACGGCCGCGGCGACCAGCTCGCCGAGCTCGGGGGAGTACCAGTCGTGCCGGTCGTACCCGGCCAGGAACTCCGGCCAGGGCAGCGCGGTGCGTTCGGGGTGGGCGTGGAACAGCTCGTGGTAGTGGCCGAAGCCGATGTCCTTGGCCATCAACGGCCAGAAGTCGCGCCGTAGTTCGAGCGGGCCGGGGCGGGCGAGGACGGTGTCCACGGCGGTGGCGTCGAAGTAGCGGGGGAGCGGGGCGGGCGGGCCCTGGAGGCGGTAGCCGGTCTTGGAGTGGTACGGCACGCCGCGCCGGGAGCCGACGTGGATCACCGGCTCGCGGCCGGAGGGGCGGTAGGCCAGGCCGTCGGCGGTCTCCTCGAAACGGCCGCCGCGGCCCTCGGTGAGCAGGGCGACGAGGTCGACGAAGGCCAGGCCGAAACCGCGCAGGACGAGCCGTTCGCCGGGTGCGATGCCGGAGAGGTCGGCGTCGGCGGAGAAGGCGGGCGGGAGGTGGAAGCGGCCGTGCCGGGCGGCGAAGTCGGCGTCGGCGGCGTACCGGGGGTGTGGCGCGGAGTCGAGGTGGCCGAGGGTGAGCACGACCTGGTCGGCGGTGAGCACCCGGTCGCCGAGGTGGACCAGTTGCGGCCCGTCGCCGGGGCCCTCGATCCGGCGGACGGTGTCCCGGTGCACGGTGACGGTGACCTGCGGCGGCAGGTCGGCCACGGCGCGCCGGAACACCCAGTCCAGATAGGCGCTCTGGGCCCGGCGGGTGGGGAAGTCGGTGGGCGCGAGGGTGCGCAGCTCGGCCCGGACGCCGGGGTCGGGTATCTCCTGGTAGGGCGCGAACTCCTCGCTGCGGGCGGCCCATTCGGCGAGCGAGGGGCCGGGGCGGACCGGCCCCTCGATGGTGGACTTCTCGTCGGTGAACATCGTGACGTCCTCGGCCATCGAGTTCATCCGCAGCAGCGGGGACTGGTCGTAGCGCCAGATCCGGCCGCCGCCGGGCGGGTGGGGGTCGACCAGGTGGATGTGCAACGGCCGCCGGGCGGGCAGCAGTTCGGCCGCGTTGGCGGCGATCCGCTCCAGCAGCCCGGTGCCCCGTGGCCCGGCGCCGACGATCACCAGGGTGTTCACCGGGCCTCCCCGGCGGCCCGGCCGGCGACGGCAGCGGCGTCGGTGGCATCGGCATCGGCATCGGCGTCGGCGGCGGTGCGCAGCCGGCGGTAGGCGGCGCGGGCCCGCTGCAGCGGGGTGGGCGGCAGGCCCTCGCGGGTGGCGCCCTTGGCGTAGTGGCGCTCGACGTAGTACTGGCCGATGGAGAGAACGGTGGTGATCACGATGTACCAGATGGTGGCGACCAGCAGCATCGGGATGACCTGGTAGCTCTGCAGATAGACCAGCTGCACCGAGTACAGCAGGTCGGAGACGGCCAGCACGCTGATGATGCTGGTGCCCTTGAGCGCGCCGATCAGCATGTTGCCCGCGGTCGGCACGATCGAGCGCATCGCCTGGGGGACGACGATCCGGCGCAGCACCCGCCAACGGCTCAGCCCGAGCGCGGAGGCGGCCTCCAGCTGGCCGCGGTCGACCGAGAGGATGCCGCCGCGCACCACCTCGGCGGCGTACGCGGCCTCCAGCAGGGTGAGGCCGATCACGGCGGTGAGGGTGGGGCCGATCAGGTTGACGGTCTTGACGGTGACGAACTCCGGGCCGAACGGGATGCCGAGGCCGAGGGTCGGGTAGAGCGCGCCGATGTTGAAGAAGAGGAGCAGCTGCACCAGGGGCGGGGTGGAGCGGAAGATCCAGATGTAGACCCAGCTGAGTGTGCGCAGCACCGGGTTGGTGGAGAGCCGCATGGTGGCGAGCAGGGTGCCGAGGACGAAGCCGAGGGTGAGGGTGACGGCGGTCAGCCAGAGGGTGAGGGTGAGGCCGTTCAGGACGGAGGTGGCGGTGAACCAGTCGGCCACCACGTCCCACTGGAAGGCGTCGTTGCGGATCGCCGAGCTGACGGCCATCGCGAACAGCAGCAGGGCGACGGCGGCGGAGACCCACTGCCCGGGGCGGCGGCGGGCGACGATCCGGGCCTCGGCGGGGCCGGTCCCGGGGCCGGTCCCGGGGCCGGTCCCGGGGCCGGTGGCGGGGTCGGCGGTGGGTCCGGTGCTCTTGCGGAGGGCGGGTGCGGGGAGGACGTCCTGCGGGGTGGCCATGAGGAGGACTCCAGGCTGGAGGTGCGGGCAGGCGGGGAGGTACGGGTGTGGTCACGTACTGCCGTCGCACCGGCCCGCGTCCCTCAACGCGGCCGGCACTGCACTGCACTCCGCTGTGATCGTACGCATGCTCGATCGGCGCGTGTCAAGGGCGGGATGACAGGGTCGCGGGGCGACAGGAGATCGCAACAGAGCGGTAATGGAGGGTGGTTGACGTACCGCATCGGCGGCTGTTCAACTTGGGGCCATGTACGCCGAGCAGCCCCTGGTCACCCGCGACCACATCGACTTCGGTCGGGTGTGGTCCGCGGCGTGTCGCGGCTGACCCGGCAGCGGGCCGCCCAGCCGGCCCTGCTCTCCTCTCGGAGACCCCTCCCTCGGTGCCCCGACGCGGGCCGGGAAGCCGTCCACCGCTGACGGCTGATCAGGCGCACGCTGCCGCCTTCCGCTTCGCCCTCCTCCCCACTGCGCTCCGGCAGTTCCCCGGTCACCGATTCCGCCACCGTCGCCTGCACCTTCACCCCTTCACCGTCGCCGCCGCGCAGCCGTGTTCCGCGCCTCGCGTGCCGCGTCCGGCTCCGCCATGGCCTGCTCCGGCCCCGGCCCACCCGCGGTCCACCGGATGTCCGCACAACCCGAAAGGTCAGTCACCATGCCCGACAAGCTCCAGATCCCGCTGGTCCACCGGCCGAACGCGTCCTGCGCCGCGAAGGCGGCCCGGGCCGAGCGCGACCGCCACCAGCTGATCGCGGTGCAGGCGTGAGCCGTACCGGCCTGGCCGTCGAGGTCCGCCGGGTCACCATCGACGACCCGCTGGTCGAGCCGCTGCTGCGCGAACTCACCCACGAGTACGTCAGCCGGTACGGAGCGGACGCCCACCAGGAGATGACCCGCTACCCGAAGGACGCCTTCGCGGAGCCGGCCGGCGTCCTGCTGCTCCTGCTGGAGGACGGCGAGCCGGTGGCGGGGGGCGCGTACAAGCGGTACGACCAGCGGACCGCCGAGCTGAAGCGGATGTGGACGCACTCCGCACACCGCCGCCGGGGCCTGGCCCGCAGGGTCCTGACGGAGCTGGAACGGGCCGCCGAGGCGGCCGGCTACACCCGTATTTACCTCACCACCGGGCCACGCCAGCCGGAGGCCAAGGGCCTCTACCTGGCGACCGGCTACACCCCGCTCTTCGACGTCACGGCCGACCCGCTGACCATCGGCCCGCTGCCGTTCGAGAAGCACCTGCCCGGCCGCACCGTCCGAACCCCCGAAAGGCACCGACTCCCGTGAGAACCACCATCGTCCGCCGCCTGTACGCGGCCACCGCCCTGCTGCCGGTCCTGGCGCTGGCCGCGTGCGGCTCGGACCCGAAGATCGCCGCCCGGCCGGGTGGCGGCGGCGAGGCGCTCGCCGCCGCCACGCAGGACATCGTCTCCGGGATCGCCAGGTCGGACGCCGCCGCCGCACTGCTGCCGGAGGACGTCCGCACCTCCGGCACGGTGAAGTTCGGGTCCTCGTTCGGCACCCCGCCCGGCGCGTTCTACGCCGACCAGGCCACCAAGAAGGCGGCCGGGATCGACATCGACTTCACCGACGCGGTGGCCAGGGTGCTCGGCCTGACCGTGCAGCGCGAGGAGGCCGCGTTCGAGACCATCCTGCCCGCCCTCGGCAGCGGCAAGTTCGACGTCGGCACCGGCAACTTCGGCGTCACCACGGCCCGGCTGAAGACCATCGACTTCGTCACCTACATCGACGACGGCCAGGGCTTCGCGGTCAAGAAGGACAACACCACCATTCAGCCGGTCACCGACCTGCTCCAGCTCTGCGGCCTGACCATCGGCACCGGTGCCGGCACCACCTTCGAGACCACGCTCAACAGCAGGAAGAACGTCTGCACCGACGCGGGCAGGAAGCCGTACGAGGTGAAGGCGTTCAGTGACACCGGCGCCGCGCTGACCAGCCTCCAGCAGGGCCGGGTGGACATCTCGATGTCCACCATCAACGGCCTGCGCTACCAGGCCGCGCAGGAGGCGTCCGGGACGAGGTTCCTCGGTGAGTTCCACCGTCTGGACGTCGGCTTCGCCTTCAAGAAGGGCTCCACGCTCACCCCCGCGTTCCAGGCGGCCGTCAACCAGCTGATCAAGGACGGGACGTACGAGCGGATCCTCGCGAAGTGGGGAGTCGCCGACTCGGCCATCAAGGAGTCCCTGATCAGCCCGCCCGAGCACGCGTGATCCCCTGTCCGGGCTTCGGGCCCCCCTGCGTCAGGTCTCCTGGAGGAATCCCACCATGACCGTCACCACCGCGACCGGCCCCCTGGTCAAACCGGCGGCCAGACCGGCCGCCGCCCTCGACCTGGGTGAGCTGGCCGGGCTCCGGACCGTCCCCGCCCGGCACCCCTGGCGCTGGGCGGCCGGCCTCGCCGCGCTCGTCGTCCTGGCCCAGTTCGCCCACGGGCTGGCCACCAACCCGGGCTGGGACTGGGCCACCTTCCGGCTCTTCTTCTCCGCCGACACCATCCTGCGGGCCGTCGGCCGCACCCTCGAACTCACCTTCTACGGCACCGTGCTGGGCTTTCTGCTGGGCGCCGTGGTGGCCGCGATGCGGCTGTCCCGCAGCGCGGTCCTGCAGTCCATCGCCTGGGCCTACGTCTGGGCGTTCCGGTCCATCCCGCTCATCGTCCAGCTGGTCTTCTGGTTCAACCTGTCCTATCTCTACAAGCGGTTCGGCGTCGGCATCCCGTTCGGCCCGACCTTCGCGGACTTCGAGACGGTCGGCGTGCTCGGCGCGATCGGCGCCGCCGTGCTCGGCCTCGGCCTGCACCAGGCCGCGTTCGCCGCCGAGATCATCCGCGGCGGCATCATCTCCGTCGACGCCGGCCAGCGCGAGGCCGCCGCCGCGCTCGGCGTCCCGCGCTGGCGCCAGGCCTGGCGGATCGTGCTCCCCCAGGCGATGCGCGGCATCCTGCCGGCCGCCGCCAACGAGGTGATCTCGCTCTTCAAGGGCACCTCGGTGGTCTATGTGATGGCCATCGGCGAGCTCTTCTACCAGGTGCAGGTCGTCTACGGCCGCACCGGCCGGGTGGTGCCGCTGCTGATGGTCGCCACCGTCTGGTACGTGCTGCTGACCACCGTGCTGTCGATCGGCCAGTACTACGTCGAGCGCTACTTCGCCCGGGGCGCCGAGCGCACCCCGCCGCCCACCCCGCTGCGGCGGGCCCTGGCCTTCGTCCGGGGCCTCCGGACCGGCCGCGGTCCCGCTCGTACCGCCGCTCGTACCGCCGCTCGTACCGCTGCCCGTACCGCTGCCCGTACCGCTGCCCGTGCCCCCGCCGACAAGGCCCCCGGAGGACGCTCATGACCACGCTCGCCGCCGAACCCATGGTGCAGGTCAGGGGCCTGCACAAGAGCTTCGGGCAGCTCGCCGTGCTGCGCGGCGTCGACCTCGACGTCCCGGCCGGCTCGGTGACGGTGGTGCTCGGTCCGTCCGGCTCCGGCAAGTCCACCCTGCTGCGCGCGATCAACCACCTGGAGAAGCTGGACAGGGGCTTCGTCGCCATCGACGGCGAGCTGATCGGCTACCGCCGGTCCGGCGACCGGCTGCACGAGCTCAAGGAGCGCGAGGTGCTGCGCCAGCGCACCAACATCGGCTTCGTCTTCCAGAACTTCAACCTGTTCCCGCACCTCACCGTGGTGGAGAACATCATCGAGGCGCCGGTCAGCGCGCTGCGCCGACGGAAGGCCGAGGCCCGGACGGCCGCGCTGGACCTGCTCGGCCGGGTCGGCCTCGCGGACAAGGCGGACGCCTACCCCCGGCAGCTCTCCGGCGGGCAGCAGCAGCGGGTGGCGATCGCCCGCGCGCTGGCCCTGGAACCCAAGGTGCTGCTCTTCGACGAGCCCACCTCGGCGCTCGACCCGGAGCTGGTCGGTGAGGTGCTGGACGTCATCAGGGGCCTGGCCGGGAGCGGCACCACGATGATCGTGGTCACCCATGAGATCGGCTTCGCCCGCGAGGTCGCCGACACCGTCGTCTTCATGGACGGCGGCGTGGTGGTCGAGCAGGGCCCGCCGGGTGCCGTCCTGGACGACCCGCAGCACGAGCGCACCCGCGCCTTCCTCGCCAAGGTCCTCTGACCCCGGCTCGTGCCGTCCCCGAAACCCCTTCACCCGTCAAGGAGTTCCGCCATGTCCCTGCCCCGCCGTGCCCTCGTGACCGCCGTCGCGGCCGCCGCCGCCCTCACCCTGGCCGCCTGCGGCGGCTCCTCGGACGCCACGGCGGAACTCGCGCCCGCCAAGGGCAGCACCGCGCCCAACGGCATCACGGTCAATCTGACGCCCAATCAGAACCGCGTCACCACACCGAAGGTCGACGCCATCGCGGCACTGGTCCCGGAGGAGATCAGAAAGAGAGGGACGCTGACGGTCGTCGACTCGCTCGGCACCACGCCGCCGCTGGACTTCTACGCCAACGACGACAGGACCATCATCGGCGTCGAGCCGGACATCGCCTCCCTGATCGCCAACGTCCTCGGCCTGAAGGCGGAGTTCAACCCGGTCTCCTGGGAGAACATCTTCGTCGGCCTGGACAGCGGCAAGTACGACGTCGGCTTCTCCAACATCACCGTCACCGAGGCCCGCAAGGAGAAGTACGACTTCGCCACCTACCGGCTGGACATCCTCGGCTTCGAGGCCAGGAAGGGCAGCGGCTGGAAGATCACCGGGCCCAAGGACATCGCCGGCCGGACCATCGCCGTCTCCTCCGGCACCAACCAGGAGAAGCTGCTGGTCTCCTGGAACGAGGAGAACGTGAAGAACGGCCTCAAGCCGGCCGACATCAAGTACTACCAGAACTCCTCCGACTACTACCTCGCGCTCTCCTCCGGCCGGATCGACATCTACGTCGGCCCCAACCCCAGCGCCTCGTTCCACGCCGTCCAGACCGGCGAGACCGAGATCATCGGCACCTACTCGGGCGGCGGCGCCAATGTGGTCGGCAAGATCGCGGCGACCACCAGGAAGGACAACGGGCTGGTCAAGGCGGTCAACGAGGCGCTGAACGAGGTCATCGGGAACGGCAGCTACGGCCAGGTGCTCAAGCGCTGGGGCCTGGACAACGAGGCCGTCCCGACCTCCGAACTGAACCCGGAGGGCCTGCCCAAGCCGAAGCCGTGAGCCGTTCACCCCGATGTCTTCCCCCACCGCTATGGTGGCCCCGGTCGCGGTGAACACCGTTCGGATCCATCGGACTTGGCGGACTGGGGGAAGGCATGAGGGCGGGGGAGGTGCTGGACGGCCGCTACCGGCTGGACCGGGAGCTCGGCCGGGGCGGATTCGGCGTGGTCTGGGCGGCCCACGACACCAGACTCGGCCGTCCGGTCGCGGTCAAGGTCCTCTCCGAGGAGAACGCGAGCGACCAGGAGGCGGTCGACCGCTTCATCCTGGAGGCCAGGACCGTCGGCAGCCTTTCCAACCCGCACATCGTCACCCTGCACGACTACGGCCGGGTGCAGGACGGCGCCTGGTCCACCCACTACCTGGTGATGGAGCTGGTCCGCGGCCGGCCGCTGTCCGCCGTGCTCAAGGAGGGCATCCCCGACCCGGCGCTCTCGCTGCGCTGGATCCGCCAGGTCTGCAAGGCCCTGGACGCCGCGCACCGCTCGGGCGTGGTGCACCGGGACATCAAGCCCGAGAACATCATGATCTCCGAGGCCGGCGAGGCCAAGGTGCTGGACTTCGGCATCGCCCGGCTGCTCAGCCAGTCCGTCGGCCTCACCTCCACCGGCAACGTCATCGGCACCGTGCCCTACCTGGCGCCCGAGTGCTGGGCCGGCGCCCCGCTCGACGGCCGGGCCGACCTCTACGCGCTCGGCATCGTGCTCTTCCAGCTCTGCACCGGCCGGCGCCCGTTCAACGCCGGGACGGCCGCCGCGATGATGTACCAGCACCTGAACGACGTCCCGCCGCCGGTCCGCACCACCGACCCGGCGCTGGCCGCCCTGGTGCGCCAGTTGCTCGCCAAGGACCCGGCCGACCGGCCCGCCGACGCCGCCGAGGTCCGGCGCCGGCTGCGGGACGTCCGGCCCGGCCTGCTCGGACCGGACGACCCCAGCCCCGAACAGCTGCGCCGCCGGGCCGACCAGGCCTGGCAGCGCGGCGCGGACGGCGCCCCGGAGGAGGCCGTCCGGATGCTGGAGGCGCTGATCCCCGACCTCGCCCGGATCTGCGGCCCCACCGACCTGCGCACCCTGCGGACCTGCCACGACCTGGCCCTCTGGCAGGCCCGCGGCGGCAGTCCCGGCGCCGCCGTCGCCCTGCTGCGCGAACTGGTCCCGGCGCTGGCCGGCGAGCCGGACGCCCGCGCCGACGCCCTGCGCGACCTGGACCACTGGCAGCGCGAACGGGACCGTGTCGGCCGGGGGGAGGCGCGCCCGGGGGAGACGCGGCCGGGGGAGGCGCGGCCGCTACCGCTCCAGCGGCTGCTCGGCGGCGGCCCGCAGGGCGGCTGACGCACCGGCCGTGATCGGGTCGCCGTGCCCGAACACCGCCGTCTCCACCGGCAGCCCCGCCAGGCGGCGGAGGGAGCCGGCGGCCCGTACCGGATCGGTGTTGAACACCCCGCACATGGTCCGGCCCCCGGGATTGGCCACCGCGTCCCCGGTGAACAGCACACCGGGGCCGGGCAGGTGGAGCGCGATGCTGCCGTCGGTGTGCCCCGGCACGTGCACCACCACCGCGCCGCCGCCGAAGCCGAGCACGTCCCCGTCCACCACCTCCCGGTGCACCGCGCACGGCGGGGCCGACGGCAGCGGCGGCAGGCCGTCCCGGATCTCCTGCTCGAAGAGGCTCAGCACCGGCAGTACCGGCGGCCGCTCGCCCCGGATCACCGGCGCCTCCAGCCGGTGCGCCACCACCTCGGCGCCCCAGCGCCCGGCCAGCTCGGCGGCGGAGCCGGTGTGGTCCTCGTGGTGGTGCGTCAGCACGATGGTGCGCAGCGCCGACGGGTCCGCCCCGAGCGAGCGGATCGCCTCCTCGACGGCCGCCGCCGATCCGGCGACACCGGTGTCGACCAGGGTCAGCCCGTCCTCGTCCCGCCAGAGGTAGGCCGTCCCGAACTCCAGGGTGATCATGGACAACTCGGGTCGTACGCGGGTGATCTCCATGTCCCGATCCTGTGTGCCGGGCTCCCCGCCCACAACGGCTGTTCGCCCTGGGCGTGCGGCTGTTCGCCGGGGGCGGACGGGGGCGGAGGGCGGAGCCGCCTGGTTCGCGGGCGGGTGCCTTGACATGCCTCGCAGGCAAGAGGCCGGGGCCGGTGTGCGGCCACTCCGACGAGCTGCGGCAGGACGGCTCCACCGTCCGGATGATCTTCCCGGTGCTGGAACTGGTCCGGTACGCCGGCCAGTTCATGGTGCTGGAGCCGGGCGACGTGATCGTCACCGGCACCCCGGCCGGCGTCACCCCGGGCCGCCCGGGCACCCCGCTCCTGGCGCCGGGGAACGTGGTCGAGATCGAGATCGACGGGCTCGGCCGCCGGCGCCAGGTGCTCGGCAAGGCCTGAGCACCCCGCCCGGTACCCGGTCCCGGGGGGCGGGGCTACCGGGTGAGCACGGCCTGGAGCCGTTCGGTCCGTGAATCGGCCGGGTCCTCCAGCGCCAGCACGCCGGCCAGCACCTCCGCCGACTGCGGATCGCGCAGCGCCGTCGCCGCGGCCATCGCCACGAACTGGTCCACCAGCCAGTCCCGCAGCTCGGCCACCGGCAGCGTGCGGCCCTCGTCCAGCCAGCTCAGCGACGCGCCCTCGACCACCGAGATCCACGAGCGCACCAGCAGCGTCAGCCGGGGCCCGGCCTCCCGCACCCCGAGGTGGCGCAGCGTCCGCCGGAGCGCCGCCCGCCGTACGTCGTCGACGATCGCCGAGGTCCGCGCCGTCTCCACCACCGAACCGCCCCGCAGCAGCGCCGAGTACCCGGCGTCGTGCTCGGCCACGAAGGTGAAGTAGCTGTCCAGCACGGCCGACAGCTGCTCGGTCGGGGTCCCGGCCGGCGGCACGGTGAACCGGCTGGTCAGTTCCTCCGCCGCGCTGCGCAGCGCGGCCTCGTACAACTGCTGCTTGCCGCCCGCGAAGTAGCGGTACACCAGCGGCCGCGACGCCCCCGCCGCCTCCGCGACATCGTCCAGGCTGACCTCCTCCGGCGGCCGTGAGGCGAACAGCTCCAGGGCCACCGAGATCAGCTGCTCCCGCCGCTGCTGCACCGGCAGCCTCCGGTACCCGCTACGACGCGGGCGGCCGTCGGAAACGGGCGGCGAGGGCGCTGGGCTGGCTTCCATGGCGGCCAGCGTAATGGGCCCCGCTCCGATCCGTTCCCGGCCTGCACCCCACTTCCGGAACGAACACCGCCGCCACCCTCGCCTGCCCCGTACAGGAAGTCGGCCCCACCGACTTCCTGTGCGGGGCTGTCCCTTCGTCAGCAGACGGCTTCGCCGGACGTGCCCTTGCCCGCGACCTCGTTCAGGAAGGTGACATCGAACGACGCGAGGTGCTGGGCCCGTTCCTCCAGGAACCGGCGGACGTGAGGCTGCCGTTCGTGCTGCTCGAACGCCTCGCGATCCGCGTACAGCTCGTAGAAGACCCGGACGTTCGGCTCGTCCGGCACGGTGTGGCAGGCGTAGACGAGAGTGCCGGGCTCCAGCGCGCGGATCGCCTCCAGGGTCTCCGCGGTCAGCTCGTCGAAGGCGCGAGCCGCTGCCGCGTCACGAGCGGTGAAACGCACGACAAGACCAAACCTCATGGCCACAGCTCCTTCATCGGACCTGCCTCAGTGTCGCCTGGCCTTGGCCCGTCAGCCTTTCCGGGCTGCTCCTTCAGGCCACACGATCTCGACGGGCAGTCCGGCGGCGCGGGCTGCGGCGACGGTGTCCGCAGTACCGCCACGGGCGGCGCTGGGTCGGCCGTCCCAGACGGCTACCAGCAGGTCTGCGCGGCGAAGGAGTTCGTGGTTGGCGGCCTCGTAAGCGGCGCGGTTGGCTTCGGGGAAGGGCATCACAGTGACTTCGGTGGCCGCGTGGCGGAGTTGGTCGAACTGCTCGGCGAACTCGGGTTTCACCTTGGCGGTGCGGTAGTCGGCGGAGGGGATGACGGCCACGAGCCGTCCTCGGCGGGCGAGGACGGCTTCGGCGAACAGGGAGTCGGCGCCCTTGGCGAGGCAGGAAACGCCGGTGAGCTGACCATCGGTGTGTCGGCCGAGCAGTTCCAGAAGCGCGTCGCGGACCAGCTGGGTGCTCTCCTCGGTCAGGTCCATGTGCCCAGTCACTGAGATGACGGTCATGCCGTTCCCCTTCGGTCAGTTCGCCAGCAGCTCGCGGATGCTATCGCGAGCGTCTCGGACAGCAGCGTTGTTCGAGCGCCCCACGGTGTACTGATAGAGGGCACCCAGCCGCGTCCGGACACGGGTGGACTGCGTTCGTGAGGCTGCCCTGACCGCCAATTCTGTTTCTTCAACGGCGTTGGTGAGGTCACCTGCCAGGAATCGTGTTTCGGCGAGCCCAATCCGGTCGAGTGCATGTGAGCGGCCGGCCTCGGCCCCGCGTTCTGTTAGCGCGGTCCGGATGTAGTCGGCTGCCGGGTCGGCATGGGTGTGCGGGTTGAGCCGTGCGAGATCCAGCAGCCGCCCCCCGATCACCCCGTAAATCTCAGCACGGTCGAAGTAGGCGATCCAGTGTGCTTCCTCGCTGGCCAGCCCGGCAGCGTCGAGCTCTTCCTGTGCTTGGTCAGTTGCTCGCCAGAAAGCGGGGACTCGGCCCATTGCTGCATACGCCCATGCTTCGCGTGTGCGCAGCATCGCGCGAACACGTGGCCCGTTGGTGCTCCGGCTCCCTTCCTGGGCGAGCCGGACAAGTTCGAGCGCGTCGTTCGGGCGGTCGCCGTAGAGCATTTGCCGGGCCATTCCAGCGAGTACGTTTGCCCCGAACGGCCAATCCCCGCCTGCGTGGGCCGCACGAAGAGCTAGACCGTAGTAGTCCTGCGCCCGCCGTTGCTGGCCAGAGTCCCATGCCATGGTCGCGGCAGTACCAGCGAGCTGCGCCATGATGCAGTAGAGCCGTTTTTCAATCTCCGGTGTTTGACGGTCTTCGAGGGCCGATGCCGTCTCGTTCAGTTGTCCCATCACGGCTTTGCAGCGCAGACCACCGCCGAACTGGTGGTCCCATTGCCGGAAAGCGATGGCTGCGTGTTCGAGTTGGGTGACCTCGTGCTTACCAAGTTTCCCTGGCCGGCGGTGGTTCTCCACTCGGGCTGGTTGAGCGAGCCAACCTTCCAAGGGGTCCAAGAGTGTCGTGCCGGTAACGGCGGCGGCAGCGATGACCTTGGCTGCGGTGCGTCTGTCCATAGCGAGATCGGTTCTGGTGAGATGGGTCGCGAGATCGGCAGTTACTGTCGGCTGCCACGGGAAGTCGCAGGAAGTTTGTGCGGTGGGCGGAGTCTCCGGGGCTGCGGTGAAAGATTCCTCCCAGGGGCGTGCGGCCAATCCCAGTAGATGGCCGGGAATGGCCAGGCCGTCGGAAATTCGCACAATTACTTCATATGAAGTGACCTTCTGGTTGCCAGACATGATCAAGGAGATCTTGCCTGGGGTGAGCTGGCAGGCGGCGCCGATCCTGTTTTGGGAGAGGCCGCCGTACTTCTTGATCAGTGTGAAGGCGCTGGCGAAGTCGTGTTCTGCGAGTGCCAGGCGGAGGTCTTCGCGCGCAAGGATCTCAACAGAAATCAAAGGCTGAGGTGTGGAGTGGGGGCCTGTCATCGTGGCGCAGCCTCCAGTGGGGAGCATAGCCGGTGCTGGATCAGCATATCTACGTTGAGGTCGGCGTATTACCGCCTCGGTAACACTCGGCGGCCTTATCGCCGATCGGGCCGTACGAGAATCTGGATTCCTCTCGGGGAGGCCCGGGAGATCCGATCAGAGGCGAGGGCGATTTATGATGATCAGTCCGCTCAACACTGCGAGATTCCCGGTGCCGCGTGAGTGGGGGGTCGAGCCGTGTGTCGATGCGGTGCCGGGGGCTCGGCGGCTGGTGGTGGAGATCGCGCGGGCCTGGCAGGTGCCGTTCTCGGACGGGGCGTTGCGGGACGTGGAGTTGTGCGCCGGGGAAGTGATCGCCAACGCCGTGGAGCACACGGGGGTCCGGTGCCGGGTGCTGGTCCGGTGGACCGGGGAGCGGTTGCGGGTGGAGGTGGCCGATGTGAGTCGGCTGCCACCGGACCCGTCGGGGACGCACGATCCGATCACGGGCGGCCGGGGGCTGCTGCTGGTCGAGGCGCTGGCGCAGGCCTGGGGGTGGCTCCCGACCGCGCGCGGCAAGCTCGTGTGGTTCGAGTGCGCGGCGGACAGGCCGGCCGGGGAGGCGGTCTGATGGAATCGCGACTTGACCGCGCCACGGCCGACCGCCGACGCGAGGCCGCTGACGCGCTCGACGACCTCCTCGCCGTCCTCACCCTCGCCGATACACGGCTGCCCACCGTCGAAGTCGACTGGCGCCACGGCAGGTTGACCGGCACCTACCTCATTCGCATGGGCTCCGCCTCGCCCGATGTGATCAACCGGGTCGTCGAACTCCTGCGGAAGGGGCTGCGTCATGAGCGGGAAGCCGAAGCCCGGCAGGGCTGAACCGATGACGACCATGCTTGTCGTCGCGTTCGCCGCCGCGGCATGAGTCCGGCTCAGGCCGCTCGTGTCCGCTGTGCCCTGGCGGACGCGGGCCGGGGGCTGGCGCTGCTCGTGCGGGGGCAACACGCGAGCCGAGGGTGCCGGGCGGTGGTGGGGGAGGCGCCCACTATGGGGGGAAATGCCCGAACCGTCGACGAGGAAGCCCGGCCGGATGCCAGAGACGTCCACGCGTGCGAGCCTCGTCCGCCGGGTGCCGCGGGCGGTCGGGGGGTGGATCGGGTCGGCGCCGGGGACGTACCTCTGGCTGCTGGTGCTGGCGGCCACCAGCTTCGTCGTGGCGCGGATGAACCCGGCCAGGCTGCACTGGTTCCTGGCGGCCCGGTCCACCAATCTGGACCAGTTGCGCTCGCACCCGGTGCACGCGCTGATCGCCAGCGCGATCTGGACGGAGCAGGCGAGCTTCCTCTCCTACTTCGTCCTCTTCACCCTCTTCCACGCCAACGCCGAACGCTGGCTGGGCACCTGGCGCTGGTTCACGGTCGCCGCGACCGCGCACGTCGGGGCCACCTTCGTCAGCGAGGGGATAGTCGCCTGGGGCATCACCAGCGGCCGGCTGCACGACAGCCTCGCCCGCACCGTGGACGTCGGCGTCTCGTACGCGCTGGCCGGGGTGGCCGCGGTGCTCACCTACCGGTTCGCCGGCCGCCTGCGGTGGCTGTACGGGGGCGGGGTGGTGGTCTTCTACCTGGTGCCGCTGATCACGTCGCACACCTTCACGGATCTCGGACACTTCTGCGCGGTGCTGATCGGCCTCTGTTTCCGGCCCTTCGCGCGCGGACGGCCCACCTGGGATCCGGGCCTGCTCCGGCAGTGGTGGCGGGCCCGGCGGTCCGGCGCCTGAACCGGGCCGGTCGAGGCGGCGCGTAAGGGACTTGCAATCGGCCCGGGCCGCGAAATGATGTCCGAATGGTTGAAGAACTGATCAGCTCCGACGGCACCACCCCACGCCGTATCGCCGATGCCTACGTCCAGGCCCTTGCCGTGCTCGACCCGCTGACGGCGGTGTACCTGGGCCTCCACCCCGATGACGACCGGCTGCCCGACCTCTCCCCGGCCGGTGACGAGGCGGTCGCCGAACTGGGCCGCCACACCCTTGCCCGGCTCGCCGAGGCCGAGCAGGCCGGCGCCGCCGAGGACGAGGCCGAGCGCCGCTGTGCCCGGCTGCTGCGCGAGCGGCTCACCGCCGAACTGGCCGTCCACGACGCGGGCGAGAACTTCCGTGCGGTCCGCAACATGGGCTCGCCGGTGCACAACGTGCGCGAGGTCTTCACCCTGATGGCCACCGACACGGAGCAGCAGTGGGAGGTGCTCGGCCGCCGGCTGGCCCGGGTGCCCGTCGCGCTGGCGCAGTACCGCGAGACCCTGACCGAGGGCATCGGGCGCGGCCTGCTCTCCGGCCCCCGCCAGGTCACCACCGTGGTGGGGCAGATCGGCGAGTGGCTGGAGGGGGAGCAGCCCGGCGGCTGGTTCGGCGAGCTCGTCCAGGACGCCCCGGAGGGCCTGCGCGCGGGCCTGTCCGAGCACGCGGTGGCCGCGGCCGGGGCGCTGGCCGAACTGCGCGACTGGCTGCGCGACGTCTACGGCCCGGCCGCCGCCGACGCCCCCGACACCACCGGCCGTGAGCGCTACGGCCGCTTCGTCCGCTACTGGACCGGCGCCGACCTGGACCTGGACGAGGCGTACGGCTGGGCCTGGCAGGAGTTCCACGACCTGCTGGCGCAGATGCGGGTGGAGGCCGAGAAGGTGCGGCCCGGCGCCACCCCGATGGAGGCGATGAAGTGGCTGGAGAGCGACGGCCCGGCCATCCAGGGCGCCGAGCCCGCCCGTGAGTACCTCCAGGGCCTGATGGACCAGGCGATCGCCGACCTCCAGGGCACCCACTTCGACCTGGCCGAGCCGATCACCCGGGTCGAGTCGATGATCGCCCCGTCCGGCAGCGCCGCCGCGCCGTACTACACCGCGCCCTCGCTGGACTTCACCCGCCCCGGGCGGACCTGGCTGCCGACCATCGGCCGGGAGGCGTTCCCGGTCTGGGACCTGGTCTCGACCTGGTACCACGAGGGCGTTCCCGGCCACCACCTCCAGCTGGCGCAGTGGAACTACGTCGCGGACCGGCTCTCCACCTACCAGGTCAGCATCGGCGGGGTGAGCGCCAACCTGGAGGGCTGGGCGCTCTACGCCGAGCGCCTGATGGACGAGCTGGGCTACCTCACCGACCCCGGCCACCGGCTCGGCTACCTCAACGCCCAGATGATGCGGGCGCTGCGGGTGATCGTGGACATCGGCATGCACGTCGGCCTGGACTTCCCCGCGGACTCCCCGTACCGGCCGGGCGAGCCCGTCCTGCCGGACGCCGCCCGGGAGTTCTTCGGCCTGTACTGCGGGCTGTCCACGGACTTCCTGGACAGTGAGCTGGTCCGCTACCTGGGCATGCCGGGCCAGGCGATCGGCTACAAGCTGGGCGAGCGCGCCTGGCTGCGCGGCCGGGCGGCGGCGCAGGCGGCGCACGAGGCGCGGGGCGAGGTGTTCGACCTCAAGGCCTGGCACATGGCCGCGCTGTCGCAGGGCTCGCTGGGCCTGGACGACCTGGTCGCGGAGCTGACCGCGCTGTAGGCACCGGTTCCGGCCGGAGGCGCCCGGGCCCCGGCGGTCACACCTGATGACCGCGGGGCCCGTGGGCCGGAGGGCGGCCTCGTCCTCCGGCCCGGGGCTCTGGTCCCTCCGACCCCGGTGACCTGGTTCTTTTGTCCCATTCCTATGGATTTGGCGGGATTTTTCCTTGCCATTCCCTGCCATGGGCGTTTGGCTGGAAGACGACTGCGCGACCTCTCCGTACCCGTCCGGAAGGCTCTCCAGTGTCTTCGCACCCTGCCACCGGTCGTGAGGCGGCGGACAGCCGCCGATGGTGGGCCCTGACGGTCATCGCCATCGCCCAGCTCATGATCGTCCTCGACGCCACCATCGTGAACATCGCTCTGCCGTCGGCCCAGCGGGACCTCGGCATCTCCGATGCCAACCGGCAGTGGGTGATCACCGCCTACACGCTCGCCTTCGGGGGCCTGCTGCTCCTCGGCGGCCGGCTCGGCGACCTCTTCGGCCGCAGACGCGTCTTCACCGTCGGCCTGATCGGCTTCGCCCTCGCCTCCGCGTTCGGCGGCTCGGCGTCCGGACCGGCGATGCTGTTCGGGGCCCGCGCCCTGCAGGGCGCCTTCGGCGCGCTGCTGGCCCCGTCGGCACTGGGACTGCTCTCCACCACCTTCACCGATCCCAGGGAACGCGGTACGGCCTTCGGCGTCTTCGGCGCGATCGCCGGCGGCGGCGCCGCGATCGGCCTGATCCTGGGCGGCCTGCTGACCGAGTACCTGGACTGGCGCTGGTGCCTGTTCGTCAACACCCCGATCGCCGCCGCCGCGGCCTTCGCCGCCTCCTACGTCCTCACCGCCGACCACATCGGCAAGGGGCACCGGGTCAGACTGGACCTGCCCGGCGCGGTGCTGGGCTGCGGCGGCCTGCTGGCCGTCGTCTTCGGCATGTCCGAGGCCGTGACCAGGGGCTGGGGCAACGGGCTGGTGCTGAGCGCGCTGGCGCTGGGCGTCGTCCTGCTGGTGGTCTTCGTCCTGGTCGAGAGGCGCACCAGACACGCGCTGCTCCCGCTGCACATCGTCGCCGACCGCAACCGCGGCGGCGCCGCCCTCTCGATCGGCCTGACCATGATCGGGATGTACGGGCTGTTCCTCTTCCTCACCTACTACCTGCAGGTGATCAAGCACTTCTCGCCGGTGCTGTCGGGCCTCTCCTTCCTGCCGATGACGGTCTCCATCGTCGCCACTTCGACCGGCTTCTCGGCCCGGATGACGACCAGGGTGCCCACCAGGAACCTGGTCGCCTCGGGCCTGGTGATCGCGGCGGGCGGGATGGCCTGGCTGACCCGGATGACGGTGGACAGCCCGTGGGCCGGCACGGTGCTGCCCGCCGAACTGCTGCTCGGCCTCGGTATGGGCATGGTGTTCATGCCGTCGACGAGCCTGGCCACCCTCGGCGTCGCCCGGAACGAGGCCGGCGCGGCGTCGGCCACCATCAACTCGGCCCAGCAGGTGGGAGGCTCCTTCGGTACGGCGCTGCTGAACACCGTCGCGGCCAGTGCCACCGCGAGCTACCTCGCCACCCGGATCGCCGCCGACCCGCGGGTCCGGGCGCAGGGCGCGGTGCACGGCTATGTGACCGCCACCTGGGTGGCGACGGGCGTCCTGCTGCTCGCGGCGCTGGCCGCGTTCCTGCTGATCAACCACCGCCCGGCGCCCGGCGAGGCCACGAGGGCGGTCGGTGTCGGTGCGGTCGGTGCCGGTGCCGGTGCCGGTGCCGGTGCCGGTGCCAGCGCCAGCGCCGCGACGCGTGCCGAGGCGGGCGCGCGGGCGCGGGTCACGGCGCGGGAGACGGACGCGAGCGCCAAGGCGGGGGCGGTGACGCCCACCGGGAGACAGCGGGCCTCCTGAAAGTTGCCGCAAGGTCTTGCAGTCGGCCTCCGGGGCCTGCTTGACTCCTGGGCACCGTCTCAGGACCCTCCTGGGCACCGTCCAGGACCAAGGAGGCGCCGCCGTGCCGGACCCCGAGCCGTTCGAGTTCGACCTGCTCGTCGTCGGCGGCGCCGGCGTCGACACCATCGTCCGGGTCGACCGGCTCGAAGTCCCGCCCGGCGAATCGCAGCAGGTCGGGCCCGTCCGCGACTACGTCGCCCACACCGGCAACGGCGTCGCCCTCGGCGCCCACCACCTCGGCCTGCGCACCGCCTTCATCGACTACCTGGGCGACGACCCGCAGGGCCGGCTGGTGCTCGCCGAGTACGCCCGCCAGGGCCTGACCTTCGCCCACCTCGTCTCGCCGCACGGCACCCCCCGCGCGGTCAACCTGGTGGACGCCGCCGGCCGGCGCTTCTCCTTCTTCGACGCCCGCCACCCCGCCGACCTGCGGCTGCCGCGCTCGTTCTACCTGCCGTACGTCGAGCGCAGCCGGCATGTGCACCTCTCCATCACCGGCACCAACCGCGCCATGTACGGGGACCTCCACCGGCTCGGCCGCACCACCTCCACCGACCTGCACGACTGGGACGGCCGCGAGCCGCACCACCGGGACTACGCGGTCAACTCCGACCTGGTCTTCCTCTCCGTGGCCGGCTGCCGGGGCCGGCACGAGGAGGTGATGCGCGGAATCCTCGCCGAGGGCCGGGCCACCGCCGTGATCGCCACCGCCGGCGCCGAGGGCTGCCACCTGCTCACCCGTGACGCCCCGCCGCGCCACCTCCCGGCCGTCGACCCGGGCCGCCCGGTGGTCGACACCAACGGTGCGGGCGACGCCTTCGTCACCGGGTTCCTGCACGCCTGGTTCCAGGGCCGCCCGCCGCTGGACTGCGCCCGGGCGGGCTCGGTGGCCGGGGCCTTCGCCTGCACCACCGCCGGGACGCACACCGCGTTCATCACCCCCGCCGAACTGGCCGCGGCGCCGGCCGGTCCGGTGGGCCAGGGCGGCGGTGCCGGGGGCGCCGGCGGCGCCGGACGTCCGGCGGAGTGACCTATTTCTCATCCGGCTCCCAGCCGCGCATAACACCCTTCCCAGCTCCACCCGCCATAGTCGGACCGTACTCGCGCCGACCCCCGAGGCAGGAGCAGAGCAGGTATGGGCCAGCACCGCCGCCGTAACCCCCGCCGACGCCTTCTGGCCCCCGTCCTGTTCACCGCTCTCGCCGCCCTCACCGCGGCGACGGTGGTGGCGGGCACCCACGGTGTGACCTCCGAGGCGACGGCCGTCGGCAGCCCGCCCCCGGCGGTCACGGCCCCGGCCGTCCCGCCGCCCGCCGCCCCGTCGACCGCCGGGGACCCGCCGTCCCCCACGACGGAGCCCACCCCCACGGCGGAGCCCACCCCCTCGGACGAGGCCTCGGCCGAGGACCCGTCGCTCCTCGCCCGCGCGTCCGCGCCGACCGCCGCGCCGACCACGGTCAGGGCCGGCACCACCGCCGAGGCCCAGGCCACCCCCGAAGCGGCCACCGTGGGCGCCCTGTTCAGCGGCGGGGTCGGGCCCGGCAACCACTTCTGCACCGCCAGCGTGCTGCACAGCCCGACCGGCAACCTGCTGCTCACCGCCGCCCACTGCCTCGGCGGTGCCGACGGCGTCACCTTCGCCCCGGGCTACCACAACGGCACCGCCCCGTACGGCACCTGGCGGGTCACCGCCGTCCACACCGCCGCCGGCTGGTCCCAGAACGGCGACCAGGACGAGGACTTCGCGATCCTGGAGACCGCCCCCAGCAACGGCCGGCGGATCGAGGACGTGGTCGGCGCCAACCAGCTCGGCACCGACGAGCCCTTCGGCTCCGCCGTCCGCCTCTACGGCTACCCCGCCGACTCCGAGGCCCCGATCCTCTGCGCCAACACCACCGGCCGCGAGTCCGCCTACCAGCGCGTCGTCGACTGCCCCGACTACCCGGGCGGCACCAGTGGCGGCCCCTGGATCAGCACCGCCACCGGCCACGTCATCGGCACCATCGGCGGCTACCAGCAGGGCGGGGACACCTCCGACACCTCCTACAGCGCCTACTTCGACCACACCGTCGCCGACCTCTACACCGAGGCCGAGGCGGCGGCCTCCTGAGCCGGCCGCCCGGCCCGCCGTCACAGCCCGCCATCCCCGGCGGCCGGCCCGGCGGGCGGGGCACGGGGCCGGTACGGCCCGGAACATGACGAAGGCCCAGATCCGTGGATGAACTCCACTGACCTGGGCCTCTGTTGCACTTCTCGCGAAGTGCCCCCGGCAGGATTCGAACCTGCGCACCCGCCTCCGGAGGGCGGTGCTCTATCCCCTGAGCTACGGGGGCCTGTTTGGTGTCTTCGCGTTCGCTCCGACGTGGAGAACATTACCAGGCCCGGGGCGTGCTCCGTGCACGGGTTTCGCCGACGGGTGATCGGCCGGTCGATCGGGCGGCGGGGAGCGGAAGCGGAAGTGGCGAAAGGCCGGACGGGGCGCGGGGCGCGCCGATACCCTCGGTGAGGTGTCTGGAGAGTCCGGGCGGGTCCTCGTGGTGGACGACAGCGAGGCGATCCGCCAGCTGATCAGGGTCAATCTTGAACTCGAGGGCTTCGAGGTGGTGACCGCCGCCGACGGGGCCGAGTGCCTGGAGGTGGTCCGCCGGGTGAAGCCGGACGTCGTGACGCTCGACGTGGTGATGCCACGGCTGGACGGTCTGCGCACGGCGGCCCGACTGCGGGCGGCGCCGGGGACGCGCCGGCTGCCCATCGCGATCGTCAGCGCCTGCACGCCGGCCGATCTCGATCTGGGGGAGTCGGTCGGGGTGGACGGCTACCTGGGCAAGCCCTTCGACCCGGCCGATCTGGTGGCGCTGGTGCGGCGGTTGATGGTGCTGGGCGGGACACCGGGCGAATTTCGCCCTGAGCGAACAGATCGGACGGATCGTGGCTGACACCCCCGCCGCCACGGCGGCCGGGTGTCTCAACCGGTAAACCGGGTGGCGGGCGGGCACCCCGTCTCGCCTACGCTTGGCGTCGTGACCCCCGCAGAACTTTCCCAGGCAGTCCAGGCCGCAGTGAGCGGCGCCGTCGAGGCGGGTGAGCTGGCCGTCGCCGTGCCCGAGCACGTGACGGTCGAGCGACCCAAGAACAGGGACCACGGCGACTACGCGACGAACGTGGCCCTCCAGCTCGCGAAGCCGGCCGGCAAGCCGCCGCGAGCCGTGGCCGAGCTGGTCGCCGCCCGTCTGCGAGAGCTGCCCGGGGTCGCCGGGGTCGACATCGCCGGGCCGGGTTTCCTGAACATCACCTTCGACGCCGCCACCCAGGGCGAGCTGGCCCGCACCATCGTCGAGGCGGGCGCGGAGTACGGCCGCAACGAGGCGCTCAGGGGTCTGCGGATCAACCTGGAGTTCGTCTCCGCCAACCCGACCGGCCCGATCCACATCGGCGGCGTCCGCTGGGCCGCCGTCGGCGACTCGCTGGCCCGCGTGCTGAAGGCCTCCGGCGCCGACGTCACCACCGAGTACTACCTCAACGACGCCGGTGTGCAGATCTCCAAGTTCGCCGCCTCGCTCCAGGCCGCCGCCAACGGGCGCGAGGTGCCCGCGGACGGCTACGTCGGCGAGTACATCGGCGACATCGCCAAGGCGATCACCGACGGCGTCCCGGGCGTGCTCGACCTGCCCGGGGACGAGCAGCTCCAGGTCTTCCGCACCGAGGGCCTCAAGCTCATGGTGGCCGAGATCCAGCGCTCGATGGACGAGTTCGGCACCCACTTCGACACCTGGTTCTCGGAGAAGTCGCTGCACGACTCCGGCGCCATCGAGCAGGCCATCGAGCGGCTGCGCGAGCAGGGCCACGTCTTCGAGCGGGACGGCGCGATCTGGCTGCGCACCACCGACTTCGGTGACGACAAGGACCGCGTCCTGATCAAGGCCGACGGCGAGACCACCTACTTCGCCGCCGACGCCGCGTACTACCTCTCCAAGCGGGACCGCGGCTCCGAGGTCTCGGTGTACATGCTGGGCGCGGACCACCACGGCTACGTCAACCGGCTCAAGGCCATCTCGGCCTGCGCGGGCGACGACATGGACCGCAACATCGAGGTCAGGATCGGCCAGTTCGTGAAGATGCTTCGCGACGGCGAAGAGGTCCGCATGTCCAAGCGGGCCGGCAACATCATCACCATCGACGACGTCGTCGACTGGATCGGCGTGGACGCGGCCCGTTACACCCTGGCGCGCTCGTCCACCGACTCCACCATCACGCTCGACATCAACGTGCTGACCAGCCAGACCAACGAGAACCCGGTCTACTACGTCCAGTACGCGCACACCCGGATGTGCGGAGTGGCGCGCAAGGCCGCTCAGCTCGGCGTGGACAAGGGCGCGGCGGAGGACTTCAAACCCGAGCTGCTCTCCACCTCGTGGGAGAACGACATCCTCGGCGCCCTCGGCGAGTTCCCGCGCGTCCTGGCCACGGCCGGCGAGCTGCGCGAGCCGCACCGGGTCGCGCGGTTCCTGGAGGACCTCGCGGGCAAGTACCACCGCCTGTACGAGAACTGCATGTTCCTGCCGAAGGGCGACGAGGAGCTCACGGACACGCACCGGGCCCGCCTCTGGCTGGTCGAGGCCACGCGAACGGTCACGGCCAACGGCCTCACGCTCCTGGGCGTTTCGGCGCCCGAGCGGATGTAGCACCACCCCCAAGCGCGCAGCGGGGGCGGCGGACGGTCGACGGAGACCGTCGCCGCCCCTCGCCATAGGTCAAGGACGAGAAGACAGATGAGCCGCTCCGCACACCCCGCAGGTCCCCGCCACGGCGACGTGCTGCCCGAGGGCCACTACCAGGCGCCGCCGAGCGACCTGAACGCGCTCGACCCGAAGGTCTGGTCGAGGACCGTCACCCGGGACGCCGAGGGCGTGGCCACCGTCGGCGGCATCGACGTCAAGCGGCTGGCCGCCGAGTTCGGCACCCCGGCGTACGTGCTGGACGAGGAGGACTTCCGGGCCCGGGCGCGCGCCTGGCGGGAGGCCTTCGGCACCGAGGCGGACGTGTACTACGCCGGCAAGGCGTTCCTCTCCAAGGCCGTCGTGCGCTGGCTGCACGAGGAGGGCCTGAACCTGGACGTCTGCAGCCCGGGCGAGCTGGCGGTGGCGCTGGCCGCCGGGATGCCGGCGGAGCGGATCGCGCTGCACGGCAACAACAAGTCGGTGGCCGAGCTCGAACACGCGGTGAAGACCGGTGTCGGCCACATCGTGGTGGACTCCTATGAGGAGATCGAGCGGCTGGCGGCGATCGCGGCCCGGCACGGCGTCCGGCAGCAGGTGCTGATCCGGATCACGGTCGGTGTCGAGGCGCACACCCACGAGTTCATCGCCACCGCGCACGAGGACCAGAAGTTCGGGCTCTCGCTGACGGGGGGCGCCGCGGCCGAGGCGGTCCGCCGGGTCCTGGCCCACCGGAGCCTCGAACTGCGCGGCATCCACTCGCACATCGGCTCGCAGATCTTCGACACGGCCGGCTTCGAGGTCGCCGCCCGCCGGGTGGTCGGCCTGCTCGCCGAGATCCGCGACGAGCACGGCGTCGAGCTGCCCGAGATCGACCTCGGCGGCGGCCTCGGCATCGCGTACACCAGCGAGGACGACCCGCGCGAACCGGCCGAGATCGCGGCCGCGCTGGCCGAGATCGTCCGCCGCGAGTGCGCCGCCGCCCGGCTGAGCGCCCCCCGGCTGAGCGTGGAGCCGGGCCGGGCGATCGTCGGCCCGACGGCGTTCACGCTGTACGAGGTCGGCACCGTCAAGGCGCTGGAGGGCCTGCGCACCTACGTCAGCGTGGACGGCGGCATGTCCGACAACATCCGTACCGCGCTCTACGACGCCGAGTACTCGGTCGCCCTGGTGTCGCGTTCCAGCGACGCCGAGCCGATGCTGGTCCGCGTGGTGGGCAAGCACTGCGAGTCCGGCGACATCGTCGTCCGGGACGCCTTCCTGCCGGCCGACCTGACCGCGGGCGACCTGATCGCGGTGCCCGCCACCGGCGCGTACTGCCGCTCGATGGCGAGCAACTACAACCACGCCCTGAAGCCTCCCGTGGTGGCCGTCAAGGACGGTTCGGCCCGGGTGATCGTCCGGCGCGAGACGGAGGAGGATCTCCTGCGTCTCGATATCGGATGACGAAATCCTTGTCTCAGATCATGGAACGACCGTAGATCCGTGCGGAAAGTCCCGGAGACTGGAACAGACCGAAGGTCCGGCGGACCCCCGAAACCCCGTCGGAACTACCGAAGCACGATGAATGCAGAGCGGAGTCGGATGATGCGTACGCGGCCGCTGAAGGTGGCGTTGCTGGGCTGTGGTGTGGTGGGCTCCGAGGTGGCGCGCATCATGACGACGGACGCCGCCGACCTCGCCGCGCGCATCGGCGCGCCGGTCGAGCTCGTCGGCATCGCGGTCCGCCGGGCGGGCCGGGCCCGCCCGGGCGTGCCCGAGGACCTGATCACCACCGATGCCGAGGCCCTGGTCAACCGGGGCGACATCGATGTGGTGATCGAGGTGGTGGGCGGTATCGAGCCGTCCAAACACCTCATCCTGTCGGCGTTCGAGCAGGGCGCCTCGGTGGTCAGCGCGAACAAGGCGCTGCTCGCCAAGGACGGCACCGAACTGCACGCCGCGGCCGCCGAGGCCGGGGTGGACCTGTACTACGAGGCCGCGGTGGCCGGCGCGATCCCGCTGCTGCGCCCGCTGCGCGAGTCGCTCGCGGGCGACCGGGTCAACCGGGTGCTCGGGATCGTCAACGGCACCACCAACTTCATCCTCGACAAGATGGACAGCACCGGCGCCGGCTACTCGGAGGCGCTGGAGGAGGCCACCGCGCTCGGCTACGCCGAGGCGGACCCGACGGCCGACGTCGAGGGCTTCGACGCCGCCGCCAAGGCCGCGATCCTGGCCGGCATCGCCTTCCACACCAAGGTCACCGCGGCGGACGTCTACCGCGAGGGCCTGACCGAGGTGACCGCCGCCGACATCGCCTCCGCCAAGCGGATGGGCTGCGTGGTCAAGCTGCTGGCGATCTGCGAGCGGGCGGCGGACGGCGAGTCGGTCACCGCCCGGGTCCACCCGGCGATGATCCCGCTCTCGCACCCGCTCGCCTCCGTCCGCGAGGCGTACAACGCGGTGTTCGTCGAGGCCGAGGCGGCCGGCCGGCTGATGTTCTACGGCCCGGGCGCGGGCGGCGCGCCGACCGCCTCCGCGGTCCTCGGCGACCTGGTCGCGGTCTGCCGCAACAAGCTCGCCGGCGCCACCGGCCCCGGCGACTCGGTGTACACCCGGCTGCCGGCCAAGCCGATGGACGAGGTGGTCACCCGGTACCACGTCAGCCTGGACGTGGACGACCGCGCGGGCGTGCTCGCCCAGGTGGCGTCCACCTTCGCCGAGCACGGCGTCTCCATCGACACCGTGCGCCAGCAGGGCCGCGACGGCGACGCCTCGCTCGTCGTGGTCACCCACCGTGCCACCGACGCCGCGCTGTCGGCGACGGTCGACAAGCTCCGCGCGCTGGACAGCGTGCGGGACGTGGCCAGCATCATGCGGGTTGAAGGGGAGTAGGAAGCACCATGAACGCAGCGATCGCCCGAGGCGCGCACACCCACCAGTGGCGCGGCCTGATCGAGGAGTACCGCGACCGTCTGCCGGTCAGCGCCACGACTCCCGTGGTCACCCTGCTGGAGGGCGGCACGCCGCTGGTCCCCGCCCAGGTGCTCTCCGAGCGCACCGGCTGCGACGTCTACCTCAAGGTGGAGGGCGCCAACCCGACCGGTTCCTTCAAGGACCGGGGCATGACGATGGCCATCTCCAAGGCCAAGGAGGACGGCGCCCAGGCGGTCATCTGCGCCTCCACCGGCAACACCTCGGCCTCCGCCGCCGCCTACGCGGTGCGCGCCGGGATGGTGTCGGCGGTGCTGGTGCCGCAGGGCAAGATCGCGCTCGGCAAGATGGGCCAGGCGCTGGTGCACGGCGCCAGGATCCTTCAGGTGGACGGCAACTTCGACGACTGCCTCACCCTTGCGCGTGAACTGTCCGAGAAGTACCCGGTGGCGCTGGTCAACTCGGTGAACCCGGTCCGGATCGAGGGCCAGAAGACGGCCGCGTTCGAGATCGTCGACATGCTCGGCGACGCGCCCGACATCCACGTCCTCCCGGTCGGCAACGCGGGCAACATCACCGCCTACTGGAAGGGCTACCGCGAGTACGCCGCGGACGGCCTGAGCACCCGCAGGCCGCGGATGTGGGGCTTCCAGGCGTCCGGCTCGGCCCCGATCGTGGACGGCGCCCCGGTGCTCAAGCCGCAGACCATCGCCACCGCGATCCGGATCGGCAACCCCGCCTCCTGGGACTTCGCCCTCGCCGCGCGCGACGAGTCGGGCGGCCTCATCGACAAGGTGACCGACCGTCAGATCCTCTCAGCCTACCGGCTGTTGGCCTCTCAGGAGGGCGTTTTCGTGGAGCCCGCCTCGGCCGCCTCGGTGGCCGGCCTGCTGGCCAAGGCGGAGGCCGGCCTGGTCGACCCGGGCCAGCGGATCGTCTGCACGGTGACCGGCAACGGCCTCAAGGACCCGGACTGGGCGGTGGCCGGCGCGCCGCAGCCGCAGATCGTCCCGGTCGACCCGGAGGCGGCCGCCCAGCGGCTCGGCCTGCTGGACTGACCGGCGGACCCACGGGCGCACGGTGGGCCGACCCTTTCGGGGGTCGGCCCACCGCCGTTCCCGGCTGACACTTTTGTGTCAATTTCATGGCGCTTTCCGACGCCATCGCCGCATGTATTCCGGCCAGAAGCGGCAACACACCAGATCGAAGGCCTACGGGGTGTACCACTGTGGAACCTGTCTTCGATACTCTGGGTCCGGCCGTGTGGCACATGCCCCGGGTCCGGCCCCTGTGCGGGCCGCACCAACGACTGTGACCGCCCGCCCCGGCCGGGGCCCGCGGCCCCTCCCCACCCTCGCACCGACGCGCTTCGCGCCGCCCGATTTCCCCAGGAGAGTCCACCGCATGGCCGGTCCTGCGTTCCGTGCCGCCGCCGTCCGGGTCCGGGTCCCCGCGACCAGCGCCAATCTCGGCCCCGGTTTCGACGCCTTCGGACTCGCGCTGGGTCTGTACGACGACGTGGTCGTCCGGGTCTCCGACTCCGGGCTCTCCGTCGACATCGCCGGCGAGGGCGCCGACACCCTGGCCCGCGACGAGCGCCACCTGGTGGTCCGCTCGATGCGGGCCGCCTTCGACCGGCTCGGCGGCCAGCCGCGCGGCCTCGAGGTGGTCTGCGCCAACCGGATACCGCACGGCCGCGGCCTGGGCTCGTCCTCCGCCGCGATCTGCGCCGGCATCGTGGCCGCCCGCGCCGTCACCATCGGCGGCCCGTCCGCCCTGGACGACGACGCGCTGCTGGTCCTCGCCTCCGAACTGGAGGGCCACCCGGACAACGTCGCGGCTTGCCTGCGTGGCAACTTCACGGTGGCCTGGACGGACGAGGAGTCGGCCAGGGCCGTCACCCTGGAGCCGTCCGACCGGGTCGTCCCGGTGGTGTTCGTCCCGGCCACCGAGGTGCTCACCGAGACCGCCCGCGGCCTGCTGCCCAAGACCGTTCCGCTGGCCGACGCCGCCGTCAACGCGGGCCGCGCCGCGCTGCTGGTGGAGGCCCTGACCCGGCGGCCCGAGCTGCTGCTCGCCGCCACCGAGGACCGGCTGCACCAGGACTACCGGGCCTCCGCGATGCCGGACAGCGCCGCCCTGGTGGGCGCGCTGCGCGCGGAGGGGATCCCCGCGGTGATCTCCGGCGCGGGGCCGACCGTCCTCGCGCTCACCGACGAGGCGGGCGCCGACAAGGTGCTGGCGTTCGCCGGTGACCACGGCCACGGTGGCGGCCCGGCGTTCGCCGCCCACCGGCTGGAACTCGACCGGGCCGGGGCCGCGGTGCTCCCGCTCGACGTCTGAGCACGTCGTCCGCTGGGCCCGGTCCGGCACGGCCGGAGCCGGGTCCTCCGGACACGATTGGTAAGCGCAAGGCTGGGGAATGTCTGAGGGGGTCGGTAGTGTTAACCTCATTGCTGCACCAGGTGCCCTCCGGGGCTCGGTGCGCCGCGTCCCGATCCCAGCACTCCGCTCACGCGGAGTCCCGGCGATATCCGGGGCGACGATTCTCCGGGAGCCCACCGCAGCGCGTACGCAGCCTGCCTGCGCACATGCGGCCGCATCCCGAAGCCGTGATGGCACCTGACTCCCACCCGCGGCCTCCCACCTAGAGGCGAGGACGGGCGGAGCACGGGCCGCTGTCACGCGACGGGGGCCCGGGATTCGCAGGCAACAGCGCAGGTCGGCACTCGACCGCGCCACTCAGCACCACCGTGCTTCACGCACCGCACCTCGCAGCTCTCCCCCGACGGGCCAACCGCCATTCGGGGGATCACCGCCTCGGACCGACGCAGTCGAGCGTTGGTCAGGACAGCACAACCGGTCGCCGAGCCAGACAGGCCGACGTCCGCTCCAGGGAAGGACCCTTAGTGAGCGACACCACCGATCTGATGGGCGCGCGCCCGGACGCCGAGGCGCCGGACGCAGCCGCCGCCCCCGCGGCCCCGGCCCGGCGCCGTCGCACCGCCGCCGCGGGCCTGGACGGCCTCGTCCTGGCCGAGCTGCAGAAGCTCGCCTCGACGCTCGGAATCAGCGGCACGGGACGCCTGCGCAAGAGCCAGCTGATCGAGGCCATCAAGGAGAAGAGCGGCGGGGACCCGCTGCTCGCGGCCGGCGGCAGCACCGCCGCCCCGGCCGCCAAGCGCGCCGCCAAGGCCGCTCCGGCCGAGGCCGCCGCGCAGGCCGAGCCGGCCGAGAAGCCCGCCCGTCGCAGCCGCGCCGCGCAGGCCGAGGCCCCGGCCGCCGAGGCACAGGCCGCCCAGATCGAGATCCCGGTCCAGGCCGCCGCCGAGACCGCCGCGCCGGCCCGTGCCGAGCGCACCCGCCGCCGGGCCACCTCGGCCGCCGGCGCGCCGGTCGCCGAGACCGCCGAGGCGCCCGCCGCGGTCGCCACCGAGGCCAAGCAGGCCGAGGCCCGCCCGGACGCCACCCGCACCTTCGAGGGCCGCGAGGAGGGTCGTACCGAGACCCGCCGCGACCGCCGGGACCGCCGCGACCGCCGCGAGGGCGGCGAGCGCGACGGCCGTCAGGAGGGCGGCGAGGCCCAGGCCGGCCAGGACGCCGACTCGCGCGAGTCGCGTCGCGACCGCCGCAACCGCCGGGACCGCACCGACCGCCAGCCCGCGCAGCAGGGCCAGCAGCAGAGCGCCCAGAGCGACGGCCAGCAGAGCCGTCAGGGCGGCCAGCAGGTCCAGCCGCAGGTGCAGCAGGGCGGTTACGACGACGACGAGTTCGGCGACGGTCGCCGGGGCCGTCGTGGCCGCTACCGTGACCGCCGGGGCCGCGGCACCCGCCGCGAGGGCTTCGAGGCCGGCGTGGTCGAGCCGCAGGTCGGCGAGGACGACGTGCTGATCCCGGTCGCGGGCATCCTCGACATCCTCGACAACTACGCGTTCGTGCGCACCTCCGGCTACCTGCCGGGCCAGAACGACGTCTACGTGTCGCTCGCCCAGGTCCGCAAGAACGGCCTGCGCAAGGGTGACGCCATCACCGGTGCGGTGCGCCAGCCGCGTGACGGCGAGCGCCGCGAGAAGTTCAACGCCATGGTGCGGCTGGACTCCGTCAACGGCATGGACCCGGAGAGCGGTCGCAGCCGCCCCGAGTTCAACAAGCTGACCCCGCTGTACCCGCAGGACCGGCTGCGCCTGGAGACCGACCCGGGCGTGCTGACCACCCGGATCATCGACCTGGTGTCGCCGATCGGCAAGGGCCAGCGCGGTCTGATCGTCGCGCCGCCGAAGACCGGTAAGACGATGGTGCTGCAGGCGGTCGCCAACGCGATCACCCACAACAACCCCGAGTGCCACCTGATGGTCGTCCTGGTCGACGAGCGTCCGGAAGAGGTCACCGACATGCAGCGGTCGGTGAAGGGCGAGGTCATCTCCTCGACCTTCGACCGCCCGGCGGAGGACCACACCACCGTCGCCGAGCTGGCCATCGAGCGTGCCAAGCGCCTGGTGGAGCTGGGCCACGACGTGGTGATCCTGCTGGACTCCATCACCCGCCTCGGCCGTGCCTACAACCTGGCGGCGCCGGCCTCCGGCCGCATCCTGTCCGGTGGTGTCGACTCGACCGCGCTCTACCCGCCGAAGAAGTTCTTCGGCGCCGCGCGCAACATCGAGAACGGCGGCTCGCTGACCATCCTGGCCACCGCGCTGGTCGAGACCGGCTCGCGCATGGACGAGGTGATCTTCGAGGAGTTCAAGGGCACCGGCAACATGGAGCTCAAGCTCGACCGGAAGCTCTCGGACAAGCGCATCTTCCCGGCCGTCGACGTCGACGCCTCCAGCACCCGCAAGGAGGAGATCCTGCTGGGCAGCGAGGAGTTGGCCATCGTCTGGAAGCTCCGCCGGGTGCTGCACGCGCTGGACTCGCAGCAGGCGATCGAGCTGCTGCTGGACAAGATGAAGCAGACCAAGAGCAACGCCGAGTTCCTGATGCAGATCGCCAAGACGACCCCCGGGTCCGGCGACTGACCGCACTCGGGTCACTCGTGAACACGGAACCCCGGACCGCGCGAGCGGTCCGGGGTTCCGTGTTTGTTCCAGGGTTGGGACACATTGAGCCTTTTGGATCATGTTGTCCGATTTACTCTGGACCGTATGGCCGAGCACAAGAGGGTTCCGAGTCGCCGCCGCAAAGTCCTGCGGTCGGTCGCGTGTGCGTTCGCCGCGCTCGTCGTGCTCGGCGTCGGGGCCGCCGGCTACGCCTACGTGAAGTTCAACGGCAACCTCAAGAGCGTCGACATCGACGCCCGGCTGGGCACCGCACGGCCCCCGGCCGCGACCGACGGCTCGTTCAACCTCCTGGTGCTGGGCTCGGATTCACGGGCCGGCGCGAACGGCGGCCTGGCCGGCGGGGACACCGGCGACACGGCCCGCTCGGACACCGCGATGGTGGTCCACATCAGCCAGGACCACTCGCGCGCCGAGGTCGTCTCGATACCGCGTGACACCCTGGTCACCCGCCCCGACTGCACCGACTCCACCGGCAGGCCCGCCCCGGGCGCCAAGCGCGCGATGTTCAACAGCGCGTACGAGACCGGCGGGGCCGCCTGCGCGGTCAGGACCACCGAACAGCTCACCGGGCTGCGGATGGACCACTACGTCGAGGTCGACTTCGTCGGCTTCGCCCACGTCGTGGACGCGATAGGCGGGGCCACCGTGACGACCACGGTGGCCATCCACGACAAGGACAGCGGGTTGGACCTCCCGGCGGGGGAGCACCACCTCAACGGCGAGCAGGCGCTGGCCTTCGTCCGTACCCGGCACGGCGTCGGTGACGGCAGCGACCTCGGCCGGATCGAACTCCAGAAGCAGATGGTGCGCTCGCTGCTCCAGCAGGCCGGCGGGATCGGGCTGTTCGGCAACCCGGTCAAGCTCTGGTCGGTCGGCGACACCCTCACCCGCAGCATCACCACCGACTCGGCACTGGCCTCGGTGAACTCCCTGGTGGGGCTGGCCCAGGAACTCAAGGGCATCGGCCCCGACCAGCTCAGCATGGTCACCCTGCCGGTGGTGACCGCCCCCGGCGACCTCAACCGGGTGGTCGAGCAGCAGCCCCAGGCCGATCAGCTCTGGGCCGCCCTGAAGGCCGA
This sequence comes from Kitasatospora sp. NPDC092286, assembly GCF_044755565.1. NCBI lineage: Bacteria > Bacillati > Actinomycetota > Actinomycetes > Kitasatosporales > Streptomycetaceae > Kitasatospora > Kitasatospora sp. NPDC092286. The sequence goes on from NZ_JBIVRD010000013.1 coordinate 42,720, forward strand.
CCAGCCGCTCCCGCAGGCCATCGTGGCGGACCAGCCGCAGAACCCGGCCCAGGCCGCCCCCACGGCCCCCGCGAAGGCCCCCACGGCCCCTGCGAAGGCTCCGAAGGCCCCGGCGGGCGGCGGAGCGGGCGCCACCGCGAGCCGCTAGGACGCGCCCGGAATATCCCCGGACCGGACCCGGTTTGGGAAGAAGCGGCCGGTCCTGGCAGACTGGTCCGTCGGTCCCGGTTCACGTGCGGCATTCAAGTCGCCGACCCGGTGCCCTCCCGAACACTAGGAGAACCCCTTGAAGCCCAACGTTCACCCCGAGTACGTGGTCACCCGTGTGACCTGCACCTGCGGCAACGAGTTCACCACTCGCTCGACCGAGGCCAGTGGCGAGATCCGCGCCGAGGTCTGCTCGCAGTGCCACCCGTTCTACACCGGCAAGCAGAAGATCCTCGACACCGGTGGCCGCGTGGCCCGCTTCGAGGCCCGCTTCGGCAAGCAGCACAGCGCGAAGGCCTAGCGCTCCCTCGGCGCCGGTCCCCGACGCCCCCGTACTCGTTCCGGGGGCGTCGGGGGCCGGCGCCGTTCGCGTCCCACGGTGCTCGCGCGCCCCCACACCACCGGATCTCACGGGAAGAAGGCCACTCCATGTTCGAGGCAGTCGAAGAGCTCCTCGCCGAGCACGCCGACCTCGAAACGAGGCTGGCCGACCCCTCGGTCCACGCCGACCAGGCGAACGCCCGCAAGCTGGCCAAGCGGTACGCCGAGCTGACCCCGATCACCCGCGTCTACCGCGCCTGGAAGCAGGCCGGTGAGGACATCGAGGCCGCTCGCGAACTCGCCGCCGAGGAGCCGGAGTTCCTCGCCGAGGTGAAGGAATCCGAGGCCCGCCGCGAGGAGCTGACCGAGGAGCTGCGGCTGCTCCTCGTGCCGCGCGACCCGAACGACGACAAGGACGTCATCCTGGAGGTCAAGGCGGGTGAGGGCGGCGAGGAGTCCGCGCTGTTCGCCGGCGACCTGCTCCGGATGTACCTGCGCTTCGCCGAGCGGGTCGGCTGGAAGACCGAGATCATCGACTCCAACGAGTCCGACCTCGGCGGCTACAAGGACGTCTCGGTGGCCGTGAAGACCAAGGGCAGCACCGAGCCCGGCCACGGCGTCTGGGCCCGGCTGAAGTACGAGGGCGGTGTGCACCGCGTGCAGCGCGTCCCCGCCACCGAGTCCCAGGGCCGGATCCACACCTCCGCGGCGGGCGTGCTGGTCACCCCCGAGGCCGAGGAGGTCGAGGTCGAGATCGTCGCCAACGACCTGCGGATCGACGTCTACCGCTCGTCGGGCCCCGGCGGCCAGTCGGTCAACACCACCGACTCCGCCGTCCGGATCACCCACCTCCCGACCGGTATCGTGGCCTCCTGCCAGAACGAGAAGAGCCAGCTGCAGAACAAGGAGCAGGCCATGCGTATCCTGCGTTCGCGGCTGCTGGCCGCCGCGCAGGAGGAGGCCGAGCGCGAGGCCTCGGACGCGCGCCGCAGCCAGGTCCGCACGGTGGACCGCTCCGAGCGGATCCGGACGTACAACTACCCCGAGAACCGCATCTCGGACCACCGCACGGGCTTCAAGTCGTACAACCTGGACCAGGTCCTGGACGGCGACCTGAACGCGGTGATCCAGTCCTGCGTCGACGCGGACGCGGCGGCCAAGCTCGCCACGGCCCAACAGAACTGAGACCGGCAGCCAGGCCGGAGCGCAGAAACAAGAGGTCGTACGGATGAACCTGCTGCTCGCCGAGGTGGCCCAGGCCACCCAGCGGTTGGCCGCGGCCGGCGTACCGTCGCCGCGCTTCGACGCGGAGGAACTCGCCGCACACGTCCACAACGTGAAGCGCAGCCAGCTGCACACGGTCAAGGACGCCGACTTCGACGCCCGCTACTGGGAGGCCGTCTCCCGCCGGGAGGCGCGCGAGCCGCTGCAGCACATCACCGGCCGGGCGTTCTTCCGCTATCTGGAGCTGGAGGTCGGCCCCGGGGTCTTCGTGCCCCGCCCGGAGACCGAGTCGGTCGTCGAGTGGGCCATAGACGCCGTCCGGGACATGGACGTCGCCGAGCCGCTGGTGGTCGACCTCTGCTCCGGCTCCGGCGCCATCGCCCTCGCCCTCGCCCAGGAGCTGCCGCGCTCCACCGTGCACGCCTTCGAACTGGACGAGGGCGCGCTGCGGTACACCCGGCGCAACATCGAGGCCAGCTCCGACCGGGCCCGCGTCACCCTGCACGCCGGTGACGCCACCCGGGCCTTCGAGGACGACCGCTCCTGGGACGGCCGCTTCGACCTGGTGATCTCCAACCCGCCGTACATCCCCCTCACCGAGTGGGAGTACGTCGCGCCGGAGGCCCGCGACCACGACCCGCAGATGTCGCTGTTCTCCGGCGAGGACGGGCTGGACACCATCCGCGGCATCGAGCGGGTCGCCGCCCGGCTGCTGCGCCCGGGTGGGGCCGTGGTGATCGAGCACGCCGACACCCAGGGCGGCCAGGTGCCGTGGATCTTCAACGAGGAGGGCGGCTGGACGGACGCAGCCGACCACCGCGACCTCAACAACCGCCCGCGCTTCACCACGGCGCGCAAGGCATCGCTGTAATGAGCAATCTCGGAAGGGGACCGCACCGATGAGCCGCCGCTACGACTGTGCCGACACCGGGGACCGCGCCACCGGCCTGCGCGAGGCCGCCTCGGCCATCCGCCGCGGCGAACTCGTCGTGCTGCCCACCGACACCCTCTACGGGGTCGGCGCCGACGCCTTCTCGCCGGAGGCCGTCGCCGCCCTGCTGGCCGCCAAGGGCCGGGGCCGCAACATGCCCTCGCCCGTGCTGGTCGGCTCGCCGACCACCCTGCACGGCCTGGTCACCGACTTCTCCGAACAGGCCTGGGAGCTGGTCGACGCCTTCTGGCCGGGCGGGCTCACCCTGGTCGCCCGGCACCAGCCCTCGCTGCGCTGGGACCTCGGCGAGACCCGGGGCACCGTCGCCGTCCGGATGCCGCTGCACCCGGTCGCGATCGAGCTGCTGAACACCACCGGCCCGCTCGCCGTCTCCAGCGCCAACAGGACCGGCGGACCGTCCCCGAGCACCTGCGACGAGGCCCAGCAGCAGCTCGGCGACGCCATCTCCGTCTACCTGGACGGCGGCCGGGCCGACCACGCCACCGCCTCCTCGATCGTCGACGTCACGGGCAAGGTCCCGGTCCTGCTGCGGGCCGGCGCGATCAGCGCCGAGCAGCTGAGGGAGGTCGTCCCCGACCTGGAGGCCGGCAGTTGACGGCCGCCTCCCTCCATGCCGGGCCCGGCATATCGCCGTACCTGAGCGTGGGCCCGCGGCCGCTGGACCACTTCCGGATCCTGTTCGTCTGTACCGGCAACATCTGCCGCTCGCCGATCGCCGAGCGGCTCACCCGGCGTGAGCTGGACACCCGGCTCAGCCCCCGGGTGGCCGGGCGCATCCTGGTGGAGAGCGCCGGCACCTGGGGCCACGAGGGCGCGCCGATGGAGGAGCACGCCGCCACGGTGCTGGACGAGTACGGCGCCGACAGCGGCGGCTTCGCCGGCCGTGAGCTGCTGGACGAGCACGTGGTCGAGGCCGACCTGGTGCTCACCGCGACCCTCGACCACCGCGCCCAGGTGATCTCGATGGGCCACGAGGCGGGCCTGCGCACCTTCACCCTGAAGGAGTTCACCCGCCTGGTGCGGACGATCGACCCGGGCACCCTGCCCGACCCGCGTCGCGGCGCCGACGTCACCGAGCGTGCCCGCGCGCTGGTCCGGGCCGCCGCCGCGCTGCGCGGCTGGCTGCTCGCCGCGAGCCCGGAGTCGGACGAGGTGCACGACCCGTACGGCGCGCCGATCGGGATGTTCCGCAACTGCGGCGAGGAGATATTCCACGCGGTGGACCCGGTGGTCACCGCGCTCACCGGAGTGCCCGCGCGGGTGTGAAACAGGGGCCGGGGCTGTAACTCCGTGCCTCACCGGTGCTCTGGCCCCGGCGCCCCTCCCGGCGTCCGGCCGGGTGCACCGGCCTCGCGTCGGCAGGACGGCCGGGAGGCCCGGTCATACGCTGGAGAGACCCCCTGCCTCCGGTCGGGAGGCACGCCACGGACCCTGCCCGGGAGCCCCGCCATGACCGTCACCGATGCCGCGACCGGCTCCACCGAGACGACGGGGCGCCGTTGGGCGTCCGAGGCGCTGCACCGGGCCGATCCGCAGCTGGCCGACCTGCTCGCCGCCGAGGCCGAGCGGCGGGCCGAGACGATCCAGCTGCTGGCGGGGGAGAACCTCACCAGCGCGGCGGTACTGGCGGCGCTCTCCGGCCCGCTGATCGACAAGTACGCCGAGGGCTACCCGGGCCGGCGCCACCACACCGGCTGCGCGCTCGCGGACGCCGCCGAGCTGCTGGCGATCGACCGGGCCCGCGAGCTGTTCTCCGCCCCGCACGCCAACGTCCAGCCCCGCTCGGTCACTTCGGCGATGCTGGCGGCCTACGCGGCGCTGCTGCGGCCGGGCGACGTGGTGCTGGCGATGTCGCTGGAGCACGGCGGTCACCTCAGCTGCGGATCGCGGGCCAACTTCTCCGGCCGCTGGTTCGAGTTCATCGGTTACGGGGTCCGCCGGGACGACGGCCTGATCGACCTCGACCAGGTCCGCGAACTCGCCCGGCTCCACCGCCCCAAGGCGATCGTGGCCGGATCCATCTCCTACCCCCGGCACCCCGACTGGGCCGCCTTCCGGGAGATCGCCGACGAGGTCGACGCCTATCTGATCGCCTCCGTCGCACAGACCACCGGCCTGGTCGCGGCCGGTGCGGCGCCCTCCCCGGTGCCGTACGTGGACGTCACCGTCGCCGCCACCCACAAGCTCCTCCGCGGTCCGCGCGGCGGCCTGCTGCTCTGTATCGCCGAGCTGGCCGAGCGGATCGACCGGGCGGTGTTCCCGTTCAGCCAGGGCGGCGCCGCGATGAACGAGGTGGCCGGCAAGGCCGTCGCCCTGGCCGAGGCGGGCACCCCCGGCTACCGCGCGTACGCCCTGCGCACGGTGGCCGGCGCCCGGGTGCTGGCGGACGGGCTCGCGGCGGCCGGTGCGCGCCCGCTGACCGGCGGCACCGACACCCATCTGGTCACCGCCGACGTCGGCCCGCTGGGCGTCAGCGGAGCCGAGGCCGAGCGCCGCTGCGCCGCGGCCGGACTGATGCTCGGCAAGAGCGCACTGCCGTACGACCCGGCGCCACCCGCCGAGGCGTCCGGGATCAGGCTCGGCACCGGCACCGTGACCTCGCAGGGCATGGGCGAGACCGAGCTCGCGGAGATCGCCGGACTGATCGGCCGTCTGCTCACGGAGGGCGCGGACGCCCGGACCGGCGCCCGGGTCCGGGAGCTCGCGCAGGCCTTCGCCGACCGCCGGTGAGAGCGACCGGAGCACAGACATCCGACTTACCTACCCGCCAGGGCGAACCGCGATGCACACCCCACGCGTCCGACTCAATAAGGTGTGTGCCGTGGCGACCCACCTCGAACCCCGGACAGGCACGGGGGTACTTTCGGTACCCACCCGTTGGACAGTGACGCAGGAGGCCAGTGGTGCGTGAGTATCTGCTGGTGCTGTTCTGCACCGCGGCCGTCACCTACCTGCTGACCGGCCCGGTACGGAAGTTCGCGATCGCGGCCGGCGCGATGCCGCCGGTCCGCGCCCGCGACGTGCACCGCGAGCCCACGCCGCGACTCGGCGGCATCGCCATGTTCGGCGGCCTCTGCGCGGGCATCCTGGTGGCCTCCCAGCTGGACAACCTGAGCAAGATCTTCTCCGAGGGCACCGACATCCGGGCGCTGCTCTCCGGCGCCGGGATCATGTGGCTGCTCGGCGTGCTCGACGACAAATGGGGCGTGGACGCGCTGGTGAAGCTCGGCGGCCAGATGATCGCCGCCGGTGTGATGGTCTGGCAGGGCGTCACCGTGATCACGATCCCGGTGCCCGGCTTCGGCGCGGTCGCGGTCAGTCCCACCCAGGGCATGGTCATCTCGGTCACCATGGTCGTCGTCATGGTCAACGCGGTGAACTTCATCGACGGTCTGGACGGGCTGGCCGGCGGCATGGTCTGCATCGCCGCGATGGCCTTCTTCCTCTACTCGTACCGGCTCTGGTACGGCTACTCGATCAACGACGCGGCCCCCGCCGTGCTGTTCAGCGTGCTGCTGATCGGCATGTGCCTCGGTTTCCTGGCGCACAACCTGCACCCGGCCCGGATCTTCATGGGCGACTCCGGCTCGATGATGCTGGGCCTGATGCTCGCCGTCGCCGCGATCTCCATCACCGGCCGGGTCGACCCCGACCTGATCACCAGCGAGACCGGATCGCTGACCGCCACCGTGCACGCCCTGGTGCCGATCTACATCCCGCTGCTGCTGCCGCTGACGGTCATCGCGCTGCCGCTGGCCGACCTGCTGCTCGCGGTGGTCCGCCGCACCTGGGCCGGCCAGTCGCCGTTCGCCGCCGACAAGCGCCACCTGCACCACCGGTTGCTCCAGGTCGGCCACTCGCACAGCCGGGCCGTGCTGATCATGTACTTCTGGGCGGCGCTGATCGCCTTCGGCACCGTCGCCTTCTCGGTCACCAACACCGGCCGCACGGTGGTGCTGACCCTGGCCGGGCTCTGCCTGGTCGGCCTGGTGGTGCTGCTGACCCCGCAGTTCCGCCCGCGCGCCCCGCGGGCCGTGCAGGCCTTCGTCCCGCCGCGCTACCGCCGCCGCAAGCCGGCCCGGGCCGTCGCGGACACCGCCCCGGCCGCCGGGACCGCCGCCACGGGCAGCGGCGCCACAGGCGGCGGCGTCACGGAGAGTGGCGGTACGGAGAGCGCTGCCACCGGCGGCAGCGGCGAGGGCCCGACCCCGCCGACCTCCGCGCCGATGGCCGAGCTGTCCGCGAAGGACAAGGAACTGCTCGGCGGTCTGGACGGCGGCTCGTCCGCGGTCGGCGGTCGCGGACGCGGTACCGGCCGTGGCTAGCGGGCGAGTTGACGAGACGTCACGCCGCTTCACCCGGATGGCTGCATCGTTGGGCCATCAGTGTGACAGGTGCCACATATTCATGGTAAAGCTCTCATCAAATAGTTTGTGATACCGTTCACGAGTACCGAGAACACGCCGAAAGACCTGACAGGTGGAGGACTTCCGTCCCTGGTCGGTCTCCCTCGACGGGCTCGCCGCCAAGCGGCCGGCCTGCGGCGGCCTTTCGGTCCGGTGTCACCCACCACGTTCTGTGCCCGTCCCCCCGCCACCCGACATGCCGCCGGAGTTGCCGACATGCCGTCCAACGACGCCCGGATCCTCCGAGGCGCCGCGATCCCCACTGCGGTCGCCGGAATCATCGCGATGGTGATCTCCTTTGCCGTCGCGGGTAGCAAGGGGCTGCTCGGCGCTCTCTTCGGAACGCTGCTGGTGATGGCCTTCTTCAGCTTCGGCCAGGTCGCACTCGACCGGCTGACCAGGTCGAACCCGCAGATCATGATGGCCGCGGCGCTCCTGGTCTACACCACTCAGATCCTGCTGGTCGGTATCGTCCTCGCGGTCTTCAAGGACACCGAACTCTTCAACCGGCAGGCCTTCGCCTTCACGCTGCTGGGCTGCGCCCTGATCTGGACGGGCTTCCAGGTGCGCGGCGCACTCAAGGCCAAGACCTTCTACGTCGACCCCGACGCCTCCGAAAACAAGGGCGACAAGCCTTCCGACTCGGGGCGTCAACAGTGACGAGGCCAGACTGTCCCCCCAACGAGGGGGGCGGTGTTTATGCCGTCCTGACGGGCTGCTATCGTCCGTCGCAGCAACGGAGTACGGGAAGAGGCCTGGTCTGTCCGCCTGACGGACGGATCGCCCCCCGGATCCGCGCCGTCTTCGATGATCCCGCTGTGGTGCAGCGCACTGCCGCGCGGGGTCTGCGAGAAACCCATCAAGTTCCAGTGCCGCTACGTGGTCGCAGGCCACGCCGACACACCGAGGTTGCCGTAACCATGCGTCACGACGAAGGAGTCCGTGGTGAGTGCTGAACTCACGTCCCTCGCCTCAGGCAGTTGCCACTTCGGGGACGCTGGCTGTGGCTTCCCGGCCCCGGGTCTGAACGAGTTCCAGTTCCAGCCGATCTTCTCGATCGGCAGCGTCGAGTTCAACAAGCCGATGCTGCTCTCGATCGTCGTCGCGCTGCTGGTGGTCGTCTTCTTCTGGGCCGCCTTCGCCAAGCCGCGGCTGGTCCCCGGGAAGCTGCAGCTGGTCGGTGAGATCGGCTACGACTTCGTCAAGCGCTCCATCGTGCTGGAGACGATCGGCAAAAAGGGCGAGAAGTACGTCCCGATGCTGGTCTCGATGTTCTTCTTCATCTGGTTGATGAACATCATGTCGATCATCCCGTTCGCCCAGTTCCCGGTGACGGCGGCGATCGCGTTCCCGGCCGGCCTCGCGGCCGTCGTGTGGATCACCTACATGACGCTGACCTTCAAGAAGCACGGCTTCGTCGGCGGTCTGAAGAACCTCTGCTGGCCCTCGGGCATCCCCGGCTGGGTCATGTTCATCCTGGTGCCGATCGAGTTCTTCTCGAACATCTTCGTGCGGCCCTTCACGCTCGCGGTCCGAGCCTTCGCGAACATGTTCGCCGGCCACCTGCTGATCGTGATGTTCTCCATCGCCTCCTGGTACCTGCTCAGCCCGACCCTGGGCGCGCTGTACGGCTCGGCCTCGTTCATCGTCGCCGTCGGCCTCACCGCCTTCGAGCTGCTGGTCCAGTTCCTGCAGGCCTACATCTTCGTGATGCTGGCCAGCAGCTACATCGCCGGTGCCCTCGAAGAGGCGCACTGAGCCAGGGGGCCACGGCCCCTCCCCGAACCAAACCTCCCGGACCGCCCGGTGGCCAATCACCACCGGTTCACCACCCTGCAAAGGACAACTGCAATGAGCTTCCTCGCTGAGGGCACTGTCTACGGTTCCGTCGCCTCCCTGGGCTACGGCCTCGCCGCCATCGGCCCCGGCATCGGCGTCGGTCTCATCTTCGGTAACGGTGTCCAGGCCATGGCCCGTCAGCCCGAGGCCGCGGGTCTGATCCGCTCCAACATGTTCATCGGCTTCGCGCTGACCGAGGCGCTCGCCCTCATCGGCATCGTCATGCCGTTCGTCTTCGGCAACAAGTAATCCCGCCGTAGACCCATTCGAGGAAGGTCCAGATATGAGCGTCGTGGCCCAGCTTGCGGCCGAGGAGAAGATGAATCCTCTCCTCCCCGCGTGGCCCGAGATCATCATCGGCCTGCTCTGCTTCTTCATCGTCTTCGGTCTGCTCGGCAAGAAGCTCCTCCCCAGCATCGAGAAGGTGCTGTCGGAGCGCCGGGACGCCATCGAGGGCGGCATGGAGCGAGCCGAGGCCGCTCAGGCCGAGGCTCAGGCCCTGCTTGAGCAGTACCGCGCCGAGCTCGCCGAGGCGCGTCACGAGGCTGCTCGCATCGTCGAGCAGGCTCGCGAGCAGGGCGCCGCCCAGCTCGTCGAGATGCGCGAGGAGGGCCAGCGCCAGCGCGAGGCCATCGTCGCGGCCGGCCACGCCCAGATCGAGGCCGACAAGAAGCAGGCGACTGCCGCCCTGCGCCAGGACGTGGGTTCGCTGGCCTCCCAGCTGGCCTCCCGCATCGTGGGTGAGTCCCTTGAGGACCACGCCCGGCAGAGCGGCGTGATCGACCGCTTCCTGGACGAGCTGGAGGCCAAGGCCGCCGTTGCTCAGGGTGCGGCCAAGTGATCGGCGCAAGCCGCGAGGCCCTCGCCGCCGGGCGGCAGAACCTCGAAGGCCTGACCGACTCCACCTCGGTGGACGCGGTCAAGCTGGCCGAGGAGCTCACCGCCGTCACGGTCCTCCTGGACCGTGAGGTGTCGCTCCGCCGCGTGCTGACGGACCCCTCCCGGTCCGGCCAGGACAAGGCCCAGCTGCTCTCCTCGCTGCTGTCCGGGCAGGTCTCCGGTGAGACCGTCGACCTGGTCTCCGGCCTGGTTCGCAGCCGCTGGTCCGGCTCGCGCGACCTGGTCGACGCCACCGAGCAGCTGGCCGCGTACGCCGAGGTCATCGCCGCCGAGAAGGCCGGTGTCCTGGACGACGTCGAGGACGAGCTGTTCCGGTTCGGCCGGGTGGCGACGGGCACGCACGAGCTGCGTTCCGCGCTGACCGAGCCCAAGGCCGGCACCGTCGCCAAGGCGGCCCTGGTCAAGAAGCTGCTCGGCGGCCGCGCCAACGCGGGCACCGTCCGGCTGGTCACGGCCCTGGTCACCAACCCGCGTGGCCGTAGCCTGGAGCAGGGCCTGGAGTCCTACTCGAAGCTCGCCGCCTCGCGGCGCGGGCGCGTGGTGGCCCTGGTCACCACCGCGGTGCCGCTGTCGGACGGCCAGAAGGAGCGCCTCACCGGTGCTCTGGGCCGGCTGTACGGCCGCCAGGTCCACCTGAACATCGATGTCGACCCCGAGGTCGTCGGCGGTGTCCGGGTGCAGATCGGCGACGAGATCATCGACGGCACCGTGTCGAGCCGCCTCGAAGGCGCTCGCCAGTCGCTCGAAGGCTGAGCACCGAAGCACATCCGACCCTCGGTCGGGAACCGGCTCCCCCCGGAGCCGGCAAATCGTACGGCCGGTTCGAGAGACCCGGCCGAGAGTCGAATACTTGCGGCCCTCAATGGCGGGCCGAGGATCGCAAACTAGGAGAGCAGGGAAGCCTGATGGCGGAGCTTACGATCCGTCCGGAGGAGATCCGGGACGCGCTGGCCGACTTTGTCCAGTCGTACCAGCCGGACGCCGCCTCGCGTGAAGAGGTCGGCACGGTCACTGACGCGGCGGACGGTATCGCGCATGTCGAGGGTCTGCCCTCGGTCATGGCGAACGAGCTGCTGAAGTTCGAGGACGGCACGCTCGGCCTCGCGCTGAACCTCGACACCCGCGAGATCGGTGTCGTCATCCTCGGTGAGTTCGGCGGCATCGAAGAGGGCCAGACGGTGCGTCGCACCGGCGAGGTCCTCTCCGTGCCGGTCGGCGAGGGCTACCTCGGCCGCGTCGTGGACCCGCTGGGCAACCCGATCGACGGCCTGGGCGACATCGCGTCCAGCGGCCGCCGCGCCCTGGAGCTGCAGGCTCCGGGCGTCATGGCCCGCAAGTCGGTCAAGGAGCCGCTGCAGACCGGCATCAAGGCCATCGACGCGATGACCCCGATCGGCCGCGGCCAGCGCCAGCTGATCATCGGTGACCGCCAGACCGGCAAGACCGCGGTGGCCGTCGACACGATCATCAACCAGCGTGACAACTGGCGCTCGGGCGACCCGAAGAAGCAGGTCCGCTGCATCTACGTCGCCGTGGGCCAGAAGGGCTCCACCATCGCGTCCGTCCGCGGCGCCCTGGAGGAGGCCGGCGCGCTGGAGTACACCACCATCGTGGCCGCTCCCGCCTCCGACCCGGCCGGCTTCAAGTACCTCGCTCCGTACACCGGCTCCGCCATCGGCCAGGAGTGGATGTACGAGGGCAAGCACGTCCTGATCATCTTCGACGACCTGTCGAAGCAGGCCGAGGCCTACCGCTCCGTCTCCCTGCTGCTGCGCCGCCCGCCGGGCCGCGAGGCCTACCCGGGTGACGTCTTCTACCTGCACTCCCGTCTGCTGGAGCGCTGCGCCAAGCTGAACGACGCGCTCGGCGGCGGCTCGATGACCGGTCTGCCGATCATCGAGACCAAGGCCAACGACGTCTCGGCGTACATCCCGACCAACGTCATCTCCATCACCGACGGCCAGTGCTTCCTGGAGTCCGACCTGTTCAACGCCGGCATCCGCCCGGCCGTGAACGTCGGTATCTCGGTCTCCCGCGTCGGTGGCTCCGCCCAGATCAAGGCCATGCGCTCGGTCGCCGGCCGTCTGCGTCTGGACCTCGCCCAGTACCGTGAGCTGGAGGCGTTCGCCGCCTTCGGTTCCGACCTGGACGCGGCCTCCAAGGCCCAGCTGGAGCGCGGTGCGCGCATGGTCGAGCTGCTGAAGCAGGGCCAGTACCAGCCGTTCCCGGTCGAGGAGCAGGTCGCCTCCATCTGGGCCGGCACCACCGGCAAGCTGGACGACGTCCCGGTCGCGGACATCCGCCGCTTCGAGCGCGAGTTCCTGGACCACCTGCGTCTGCAGCACAAGGACCTGCTGGCCGGCATCGTCGAGACCGGTCTGCTGGCCGACGGCACCGTCGACGCGCTGACCGAGGCGATCGCCGCCTTCAAGCAGGGCTTCACCACCGCCGACGGCAAGCTGCTCGGCGAGCAGGCCTGAGTCCGGTAGCGAGGGAAAGGACGTAACGACCCATGGGAGCACAGCTTCGGGTCTACAAGCGCCGGATCCGCTCTGTCACCGCGACGAAGAAGATCACCAAGGCGATGGAGATGATCTCCGCGTCGCGCATCGTCAAGGCGCAGCGCGCGGTGGCCGCCTCCACTCCGTACGCCGATGAGCTCACCAGGGCGGTGACGGCGGTGGCCACCCGGTCCAACGCCAAGCACCCGCTCACCACCGAGAACCCGAACGCCTCGCGCGCCGCCGTCCTGCTGATCACGGCGGACCGCGGCCTGGCGGGCGGTTACTCGACCAACGCCATCAAGCAGGCCATCGCGCTCAGCGCGAAGCTTCGCGCCGAGGGCAAGGACGTGGTGACGTACATCGTCGGCCGCAAGGGCGTCTCGTACTACAACTTCCGCGATCTTGCGATCGCGGGCTCGTGGACGGGATTCTCCGACAAGCCGACCTACGGTGACGCGAAGGCCGTGGCGGTCGACCTGATCGAGGCCTTCACGGCCGAGACGGGCGGTGTCGACGAGCTCCACCTGGTCTCCACCAAGTTCGAGTCGATGCTGACCCAGACCGCGGTGGACGCCCGGCTGCTGCCGCTGAAGCTGGACGAGGTCCAGCTCAGCGACGACAAGCCGGCCAAGGCGGAGATCTTCCCGCTGTACGACTTCGAGCCGTCGGCGGAGGGCGTCCTCGACGCGCTGCTGCCGCGGTACGTCGAGAGCCGGATCTACAACGCGCTGCTGCAGTCGGCCGCCTCGGAGCACGCCGCTCGCCGGCGCGCGATGAAGAGCGCGACCGACAATGCCGGCGAGCTCATCAAGTCGCTCACGCGGCTTGCCAACTCGGCCCGTCAGGCCGAGATCACCCAGGAAATCAGCGAGATCGTCGGCGGTGCCAACGCCCTCGCCGACGCTAGCCGCGGGAGCGAATGAGAATGACCACCACTGTTGAGCCGACCACGGCGACGGGCCGCGTCGCGCGGGTCATCGGCCCGGTCGTCGACGTGGAGTTCCCCGTCGACGCGATTCCGGACATGTTCAACGCCCTGCACGTCGAGGTGGACAACCCCGACGGCACGGGCAAGAAGACCCTGACCCTCGAGGTCGCCCAGCACCTCGGCGACGGCGTGGTCCGCGGCATCTCGATGCAGCCGACCGACGGTCTCGTCCGTGGCGCGCAGGTCTCCGACACCGGTTCGGCGATCTCCGTCCCGGTCGGCCAGATCACCAAGGGCAAGGTCTTCAACGCCCTCGGTGAGGTGCTGAACGTCGACAAGGCCGAGTTCGAGTCGCAGGTGGAGGTCCGCTGGCCGATCCACCGCAAGGCCCCGGACTTCAAGGACCTCGAGTCCAAGACCGAGATGTTCGAGACCGGCATCAAGGTCATCGACCTGCTCACCCCGTACGTGACCGGTGGCAAGATCGGTCTGTTCGGTGGTGCCGGTGTCGGTAAGACCGTTCTGATCCAGGAGATGATCTACCGCGTCGCCGAGAACTTCGGTGGTGTGTCGGTCTTCGCCGGTGTCGGTGAGCGTACCCGTGAGGGCAACGACCTGATCGACGAGATGGTCGACTCGGGCGTTCTGGACAAGACCGCGCTGGTCTTCGGCCAGATGGACGAGCCGCCGGGCACCCGTCTGCGCGTCGCGCTCTCCGCGCTGACCATGGCGGAGTACTTCCGTGACGTGGAGCAGCAGGACGTTCTGCTCTTCATCGACAACATCTTCCGGTTCACCCAGGCCGGTTCCGAGGTGTCGACCCTGCTCGGCCGTATGCCCTCCGCGGTGGGTTACCAGCCGAACCTGGCCGACGAGATGGGCCTCCTGCAGGAGCGCATCACCTCGACCCGCGGTCACTCGATCACCTCGATGCAGGCGATCTACGTCCCCGCGGACGACCTGACCGACCCGGCGCCGGCCACCACCTTCGCCCACCTCGACGCGACGACGGTTCTCTCCCGTCCGATCTCCGAGAAGGGCATCTACCCGGCCGTCGACCCGCTGGACTCCACGTCCCGCATCCTGGACCCGCGCTACATCGCGCAGACCCACTACGACACGGCCATCCGCGTCAAGGGGATCCTGCAGAAGTACAAGGACCTCCAGGACATCATCGCGATCCTCGGCATCGACGAGCTGAGCGAGGACGACAAGGTCATCGTCCACCGTGCCCGTCGCATCGAGCGCTTCCTCTCGCAGAACACCTACGTGGCGAAGCAGTTCACCGGCGTCGACGGCTCGACCGTGCCGCTGTCGGAGACCATCGAGGCCTTCAACGCGATCGCGGACGGCAAGTACGACTCGATCCCCGAGCAGGCCTTCTTCATGTGCGGTGGCATCGAGGACCTCGAGAAGAACGCCGCCGAGCTCGCGAAGAAGTAGTCGCGGCCGGTAGCAGCTGAGTGACCGTGAGGGGTGGGCCCCAGCCCTGGGACCCACCCCTCACGTCGCATCGGCTGTGATTCCGGTCAAATCCGGGCCGCCGGTTTCATGCCGGAGGCGCGGGCCCGTTATTCTTACCGAAACTCCCGAGTAATCGGGCGTTGCATGAGCCTAGGAGCCCACGTTGGCTGAGCTGCACGTCGAGCTGGTCGCAGCCGACCGCAAGGTGTGGTCCGGTGCGGCCACCATCGTTGTCGCCCGTACGGCCTCCGGTGACACCGGCATCATGCCGGGTCACACCCCGGTGCTGAGCGTGCTGGAGACCGGCCCGGTCACCATCCGCACGGTGGACGGCGGCACCGTGATCGCCGCGGTGCACGGAGGGTTCATCTCCTTCGCCGACAACAAGCTGTCTCTGCTCGCGGAGATCGCCGAGCTGGCGGACGAGATCGATGTCGCGCGGGCCGAGCGCGCGCTGGAGCAGGCACAGTCCTCCCTGGACGAGCACGCCGAGCGGCGCGCGGAGGTCCGCCTGTTCGCGGCGCGCGGCCTCAAGGCCCACGCCTGAGTCGCACCAGACCCCTCGGTTGAGGGGTCGACCGACGGTCCCGGGGACGCGCGAGCGTGACCCCGGGACTGTCGTCTCAGTTGGTAGGTCAACGCGGTCGCTTGATAGGACCGACATACGGGGAACGCGGGTAGCGAGGAGGTAGGTGAGCATGGTCCTCGCCCTTGTGGTGTGTGCGGCGGTCGTGGCCCTGGGTGTGATCGGCCTCGTGGCATTCGCGGTACGACGCCGGGTGATCCAGCGGGTCGGCGGCACGTTCGACTGCAGTTACCGGCTCAAAATGCCCGCCGACGCCTCGACGCAGCCCGACCTCGACGAGAACGGCAAACCCACCTCGGCCCCGGTCCCACAGACCGATGGCAAGGGGTGGGTTTTTGGTATCGGCCGGTACAGCGGTGACTCGATCGAGTGGTTCCGGGTCTTCTCGTACGCCCCGCGCCCGCGCCGGGTACTGCCCCGCCGGGAGATCGAGGTGCTCGGCCGGCGCTACCCCGAGGGGCAGGAGGAGCTGGCCCTGCTCTCCGGCTCGGTCGTGCTCCGCTGCCTGCACAACGGCGCTCCGCTGGAGCTGGCGATGAGCGACGACGCCCTGACCGGCTTCCTGGCCTGGCTCGAGGCGGCCCCGCCCGGGCAGAGAGTCAACGTCGCGTAGCGACGAGACTCCCCGAGGGAAGGGTTAACGCCGCCTAACCTCACGGCTAGGCTGGGCCGCATGGTCAATCTGACGCGTATCTACACCCGTACCGGCGACGACGGCACCACCGCGCTGGGTGACATGAGCCGGACCACCAAGACCGATCCGCGCCTGGTCGCGTACGCCGACGCCAACGAGGCGAACGCGGCGATCGGGGTGGCGGTGGCCGCCGGCGCGCTGCCCGAGGACGTGGTGGCGGTGCTCGTCCGGGTGCAGAACGACCTGTTCGACGTGGGGGCGGACCTCTCCACCCCGGTCGTCGAGGACCCGAAGTACCCGCCGCTGCGGGTCCTGCAGTCGTACATCGACCGGCTGGAGACCGACTGCGACCACTATCTGGAGTCGCTGGAGAAGCTGCGCAGCTTCATCCTGCCCGGGGGCACCGCCGGAGCGGCCTATCTGCACCTGGCCTGCACGGTGGTGCGGCGGGCCGAGCGGTCCACCTGGGCGGCGATCGAGGCGCACGGCGACACCGTCAACCCGCTGACCGCCAAGTACCTCAACCGGCTCTCCGACCTGCTGTTCATCCTCGCCCGCTCGGCCAACAAGGAGCGCGGCGACGTGCTCTGGGTGCCCGGCGAGAACCGCTGAGCCGGGCCCGGGCCCGCGTGGGCTACTGCTGCTGCGGGACCTTCCAGCCGACCACCAGGCCGTCCTCGACGATGGCGCCGGCCGGTGCCTCCTTGGGCCAGAGCGAGTAGCAGGCGGCCACGATCACGTTGACCACGGCCACGATGCTCAGCCGCAGGTACCAGCCGGTGAAGGTGTCGAACCGGGCGGAGCCGTCGGAGAGCGGGACCAGTGCGGTGATCAGGGCGAGGGTGATGGCGGCGGAGACCACGGTCCGGCCGCAGATCTGCCACTCGTAGCGGGTCCGCTCGGGGCCGTACTTGGGGGAGCGCCGCGGCTTGGGGCCGCCCGCGAAGCGGTACAGGAAGTGCCGGTCGGCCCAGCGGACCAGGGACGGCCCGTAGCCGATCGAGAAACCGGCGTAGCTCGCCGCGAGCGCGTGCGTCCAGCTCGCGGTGGCGCCGCCGCGCAGGTCGAGCACCGTGAGGACGAACAGGGTCAGGTCCACCACGGGCAGGCCGACCAGCAGTACGGTGCTCAGCCGCCGGCGGCGCAGCAGGTAGCGGGTGGCGAGGCCGAGGGCGAGCACGGCCCAGAAGGCCACCTCGGCCGCGACGATGAGGGTGACGATCACGGTGTTCTCCCGGGCTCTCGGCGGTGCCTCCAGCCTTCCGTGCGCGGCCCGGCCCGTCATCGTCGCGGAAGGCGAGCCCGGGCTGCATCCTTCGATGTACGGCGGCTCCTCCCCGCACCGGAGCCGGGCACCCCGCCGGGGGTGATCTGATGGGGCCGTGCGCAGACCCGTCCTCACCCCGCAGCAGGAAGACCGCGCGATCGCCCTCCTCGGGCTGCTCGGCGGCCTGGTGCTGATCGCGTTCCGGGTGTACGAGGAGCCCGCGACCGTCCCCCGCTGGGCGGTGCTGGCGCCGCTGCTGGTGACGGCGGCCCTGGAGCCGTTCCGGCGCCGCCGGCCGGTCCTGACCGTGACGGTCGGCGGGCTGGCCTTCGCCGTGAGCGTCTTCTACGGCGCGCTGCTGGCGACCACCATCATGTACACCGACCTGCTCTACGCGGCGGTGATCTACGGCAGCCGCCGGATGTCGCGCGTCCTGCACCTGAGCGGTGGCGTCTCGGTGCTGGTGCTCAGCACCCTGACGCTGGTCTACACCGACGCCCCGAAGGCGATCGCGGTGATGGTGGTCACCGCGTTGATCTTCCTGGGGCCGGTGTGGACCGGTGACGTCGTGCGCAAGCACCGTCAGGAGGCGGAGAACGAGCGGCTGCGGGCCGAGCAGACCGCGCTGCTCTCCGAGATGGACCGGCGGGAGGCGGTGGGTGCCGAACGGGCCAGGATGGCAAGGGAGTTGCACGACGTGGTGGCCAACCACCTGTCCGCCATCGCGATCCATGCCACCGGCGCGCAGTCGCTGGCCCGCCGTCAGCGGCGGCCCGAGGACGATCCGCTGGTGGCGGCGCTGGCGGTGATCCGGGAGAACAGCGTCCAGGGTTTGGCCGAAATGCGCCGGATGATCGGCCTGTTGCGGGACAGCGGCGGGGGAGCGGTCGACGAGTCCTACACCGCGCCCGACCTGGCCGCGGTGGACAGTCTGCTGGCCAAGGCCGGGGCGGCCGGGCAGGACGTCGGGCTGGCCTTCGAGCTGACCGAGCGGGGCGAGCGCGGCGAACTGCCGGCGCCGGTCGGGCTGGCGGCGTACCGGATCGTCCAGGAGTCGCTGACCAACGCGCTCAAGCACGCCGGGCCGGGGACGGTCCGGCTGCTCCTGGAGTTCGGGGCGGACGAGCTGCGGATCGCCGTCGACAGCCCGTACCGCGGTGGCGAGGACCGGCGGCTGCCGGGTGCGCGGGCCGGTCTGGTGGGCATGGCGGAACGGGCCGGGCTGCTCGGCGGCAGCTTCGAGGCGGGCCCGGGCGGAGGGCTCTGGAGCGTGCGCGCGGTGCTGCCGCGCGCACTGGTGACGGAGAAGGGCGAGGGACGGGCATGACGATCCGGGTGCTGGTGGCGGAGGACCAGGCGGCCGTCCGGGCGGCGCTGGTGATGATCCTGCGGGCCGAGCCGGACATCGAGGTGGCCGGGCAGGCCGCCGACGGCGAGGAGGCGGTACGGCTGGCGCTGGAGCTGCGTCCGGACGTCGTCCTGATGGACGTCCAGATGCCCCGGCTGGACGGCGTCTCGGCGACCCGGGAGGTGGTGGCCGCCGGGGCGGCCCAGGTGCTGGTGCTGACCACCTTCGACCTGGACGAGTACGTCTACGGCGCGCTGCGGGCCGGCGCGGCCGGGTTCCTGCTGAAGGACCTGGAGGCGGACACCCTGGTCGAGGGCATCCGCACGGTGGCGCGGGGGGACGGCATGCTGGCGCCCTCGGTGACCCGGCGGCTGATCGGCACCTTCACCCGCCCGGAGCGGACGGTGGGGCCCGACGTACGGGCGCTGGTGGCCGGGCTGACGCCGCGCGAGCGCGAGGTGCTGGCCTGTGTCGGCGCGGGGCTGTCCAACGGCGAGATCGCGGGCCGGCTGGAGATGGCGGAGGCGACCACCAAGACGCATGTCAGCCGGATCCTGGCCAAGCTGCGGCTGCGCAGCCGGGTGCAGGCGGCGATCCTGGCGCAGGACCTCGGGCTGACCGTCTGAGCATCGGACGGTCCTGCCGTCCGACCTTTCGGTGACGGACCGGGTCGGGCACAGATCACACTCTCGATTGGCACCACGGGGCCGTCGCGGGCATTAGAGTCCGCGCATGAGCGACGCGGCTCCAGGTGGGTGATCCCTGCCCTGAGCCGCCTTCAGGGCCCGCCCGCAGGGCGGCGACGGCATCCGGGAGACCAGCCATGAGCAACGCGTCCAGCAAGCAGATCGCCGTGATCGGGGCCGGCCTGATGGGGGCCGGCATCGCCCAGGTCTCCGCGCAGGCCGGGCACCCGGTCGTGCTGCGGGACGTCACCGAGGAGGCGCTGCAGCGCGGTCTCGCGGGCATCCGCGCCTCGTACGACAAGTTCGTCGCCAAGGGGAGGCTCAGCGCCGGGGACGCCGAGGCGGCGCTCGGCCGGATCACCACCACCACCGACCTGGGCGCCGTCGCCGAGGCCGACATCGTGGTCGAGGCGGTCTTCGAGCAGCTGGACGTCAAGGAGGGCGTCTTCAGGGAGCTCGACAAGCTCGCCAAGGACGGCGCGGTGCTGGCCTCCAACACCTCCGCCATCCCGATCACCCGGATCGCCGCCGCCACCCGGCGCCCCGAGTCGGTCGTCGGCGTGCACTTCTTCTCGCCGGTGCCGCTGATGAAGCTGGTCGAGCTGGTGCGCGGCTACAAGACCAGCGACGAGACGCTGGCCGCCGCCCGGGCCTTCGCCGAGGGCGTCGGCAAGGACGTCGTCGTCGTCAACCGCGACGTGGCCGGCTTCGTCACCACCCGTCTGATCACCGCGCTGGTCGTCGAGGCCGCCAAGCTGTACGAGTCGGGCGTCGCCACCGCCGAGGACATCGACACCGCCTGCCGGCTCGGTTTCGGCCACCCGATGGGCCCGCTGGAGACCGCGGACCTCACCGGCGTCGACATCCTGCTGCACGCCGCCCGCAACATCTACGCCGAGACCCAGGACGAGAAGTTCGCCCCGCCGGAGATCATGGCCCGCATGGTCACCGCCGGTGACCTGGGCCGCAAGAGCGGCCGGGGCTTCTACCCGCACCCGGGCGCGTGAGCTCCGCAGACGAATGACCGGGGCGGCCGCGCGGTCGTGGCACCGCGTGGCAGGCCCGGCCGGAGCCGGGTGAGTTTCCTCACGCCGGTGCCGCAGACGGGTGATTTGGGCGGGAATCGAGCGTAGGTATGGAGACTTACTGCGTATATTCCCTCGGACGAGTGAAGTTGACTCAGATCTGGCCTGAACCAGCAACCTGTGGTGCTGGTTCGCCGTCAGATCAGGGGGAACCCGGCATTCCGGCCGGGCCCGGGCGCGGGGCTACAGGCCCGCCCGGATGGACACCCCGCCTCCAGGCCCGGCGCGGCCGGGGCGGAACGACCCGGTACCAGGATTGCCAGGCCGAGGAGGAGAGCATGCGCATCACCGGCGACCAGACGGCGCTGGCCATCGAAGGCCGCCTCGACGTGCGCACCGCCGCCGACGCGCGGGCCCGGCTGCACCAGGCCGTCGACGGCGGCCGGGGCGACCTCGTGCTCGACCTCGCCCGGCTGGAGTTCTGGGACGCGACCGGTCTCGGCGTGATCATGGGCACCCACCGGCGGGCCGGCCGGATCGGCCGCCGGCTCGTCCTGCGCTCCGTCCCGGCCCAGCTCCAGCGGCTGCTGGTGGCCACCCGGCTGCACCGCATCCTCGCCGTGGACGGTGTCGTCGCCGAGCCGCTCGGCGCCACCCTGCCCGCGCTGGGGCCGGTGCTGTAGGGCCCGTCCGGGAGGTCCCGCCGGGCGTGCGCGGCGCATCGCCGGACCGGCCCTCCGCCCGCTCCGCCCGCCTCGCCGGGACGGCCCGGTGCCCGGGGCGGGACCGCCCTGCACCGGCGGGCGCGGATGTGCAAGAGTCTGCCCTCAGGAAGACGGCCGCCGGGGCCAGGTCCGGCTCCCCAGCCTTCGGCCGGGAGCCGCCCCGACCCGTACGCGGCCGTACGCAGTCGTCGGCCGGTCGGCGTGGGGCGCCGGACGGCCGGGCATGGGGCGGGGAGCAGAACGTGGGACAGCCATCCGGTGAGTTCCGGCAGGAGGCCGTGCGCATCCGGGGCGGTGAGCTGGTCTCCGGCGGCCTGCTGGTGAGCGTCGGCACCCCGGACGGCTCCGAGGCACGGCCCTGCCCCGAGGAGTGGCGGCCCCGCCCCCGCCGGATCGGGCGTACCGAGCCCGCCCGCGGCCCGGTCGGCGGCCCGGGCCGCGCGGTCGGACCGCTCGCCCTCGGCGCCGGGCCCGCCGACCTGCCGCTGCTCGACCGCGAGGCCGACACGGCCCGGCTGCTCGCCCTGCTCGCCGAGGGCCGCTCGATACGCCTGGTCGGCCAGGCCGGCTCGGGCCGCAGCGCCCTGCTGTCCGCCGTGGCCGAGGCGGCCGGCGACCTCGCCCCCGGCGGCGTCGTCCAGCTCTGCGGCCACCGCCGCACCGCCGCCGATCTGCTCCAGGACCTCTTCGCCGCCACCCATCACGCCCCCGGCTACCGGCCGGATCCGGGCACGCTCGCCGAGCACCTCGCCCAGGTCGGCGCGGTGGTGGTGATCGACGAGGTCGAACCGGCCGGGCCCGAGCTGGAGCGGCTGCTCGCCGCCGCCCCCGACTGCGCCTTCCTGATCTCCGTCGCCCCCGACGGCCCGGTCCTGCCGCCCGGCTCCCGGCTCCAGGACCACCTCGTCGCCGGGCTCTCCCGGTCCGCCTGTCTCGGGCTCGCCGCCCGGCTGGCCGGCCGGCCGCTGGACGAGACCGAGAAGGCCTGGGCGGTCGACCTCTGGTTCGAGTCCGAGGGCCTGCCGCTGCGCTTCGTCCAGGCCGCCGCGCTGCTGCGGCAGCGGGATGTCGCGGTGGACGCGCTGGTCGCGGCCGAGGAGGACCGGCTGGACGTCTTCGGCGCGGTCCGGGAGCCCGTCCACGACCCCGACCCCGCGGTCCGCGAAGGCGCGCTGCGCCGGACCGTCCCGCTGCCGTCCGTCGCCGAGAGCGCCTCGCCCGCCGTCCGGCTCGCCGAGGGCCTGAGCGAGCCCGCACAGGCCGTGCTGCGCCTCGCCGTCGCGCTCGGCGGCGAGTGCCCGACCGCGCCGCACCTGCCCGCGCTGATCGACGTCGGCCAGGGCGAGAACGCGCTGCACGAACTCGCCGACGCCGGGCTCGCGGTGTCCATCGGCGGCCATCACCGGCTGACCGCGGGCGCGCTCGAACTCCTCGCCCCGCACTGGCCGGCCCGCGACAGCGTGGACGGCGCCGCCCAGCACTTCGCCTGGTGGGTCGGGCACAGCTCGGTCTCCACCGAACAGATCGCCGCCGAGGCGGAGGTGGTGATCGGCGCGCTGCTGGCCGACCGGGCCGCCGGCCGGACGGCCTCGGTGCTGCGGCTGGCCCGGGCCGCCGCCCCCGCGCTGGCGCTGGCGCTGCGCTGGGGGGCCTGGGAGCGTGCGCTCGAGCTGGGCCTGGAGGCCGCCCGCCGGGCCGGCTCGCAGGCCGACGAGGCCTGGTTCCACCACGAGTTGGGCGTGTACGCGATCTGTGCCCGGGAGCCTGCCAGGGCGGTGGCCGAGCTGGAGGCCGCGCTCGCCCTGCGGGCCGCTCTCGGTGAGCAGCGCGGGGTCGTCGCCGCCGGCCGGATGCTCGACCTGCTGCGCGCCGACGGCCGCCGGCTGCCGGCCGCCGAGCCGTCCGGCCCGGCGCCCGTGCGGCGCCCCGGCATCAGGTCGATAGCCCAGGTGCCCTGGCGGTTCAAGACCACCCCCGGCACGGCCGGCCACAAGCGGCGCACCGTGGTCGCCGCCTCGGCGGCCGTGCTCGCGCTCGGGGTGCTCGGCACGGCGGTCGCGCTGAGCGTCGCCGGCCCGGAGGAGCACAAGGGCACCGATCCGCACAGCAGCACCGACGACGGTTCCGGCCTGCCCGGCACCCCGGTCCTGCCGCGCTCCGGCACCAGCCCCCGTCCGACCGCCTCCGGCGGCACCGACGTACCGGGCGACCCGGGCGAATCGGGGGAGCCTGCGACGGCGGACCGGACGAGCCCCACGCCGTCGGCGACCACCACTACGCCGTCGCACTCGCCGTCCACGACGAAGAAGCCCACCAGGTCGCCGAGCGCGACGGAGGAGAGCCCGCAGCCGCCGGCCTCCGGAGCGCCGCCGCAGCCGCCGGTGGTTCCGCCGGCGCAGCCACCGAGCCAGCCATCGGGCCAGCCGACCGCGCCGGCGAGTACCCCTCCGTCGGACCCGCCGACGAGCGCGGTACCCACGACGCCGTCCGGGTCGGCCTCACCGCCGACCGGAACCCCCTCGCCGCCCGGGACGCCCCGGTAGGGACCGGTGGGGTGGGGAACAGCCGGTCAGAACAGCTTCAGCTTGTCGTCGTCGATGCCGCGCAGCCCGTCGTAGTCCAGCACCACGCAGCCGATGCCCCGGTCGGTGGCCAGCACCCGGGCCTGGGGCTTGATCTCCTGCGCGGCGAAGACGCCCTTCACCGGGGCGAGCAGCGGATCCCGGTTGAGCAGCTCCAGGTAGCGGGTGAGCTGCTCGACGCCGTCGATCTCGCCGCGCCGCTTGATCTCGACGGCGACGGTCGCCCCGTCCGCGTCGCGGCAGAGGATGTCGACCGGGCCGATGGCGGTCGGGTACTCGCGGCGGATCAGTGACCAGCCGGTGCCGAGCACCTCCATCCGGTCCGCCAGCAGCTCCTGGAGATGCGCTTCGACACCGTCCTTGATCAGACCCGGGTCGACCCCGAGTTCGTGGGACGAGTCGTGCAGCACCTCCTCCAGCGTGATGATGAGCTTCTCACCGGCCTTGTTCACCACCGTCCAGATCCCGTCGGCCTCCTTGAGAGCGCACGGCGGGGACATCCAGTTGAGCGGCTTGTAGGCGCGGTCGTCGGCATGGATGCTGACGCTGCCGTCGGCCTTGACCAGGATGAGCCTGGTGGCGGAGGGCAGATGGGCGGAGAGCCGACCGGCATAGTCGACTGAGCAGCGGGCAATTACGAGACGCACGGTCGACCACGCTAGCCCACCGGGGCCAGTTGATGCGATTCCGCGACGCCCGGGTGAAGAAAGCACGAACCCCGCGAACATGGAGGCCCGGCGGTCCGAGGACTGCCCGCCGCGCTCTGGCGCTCACACCCATGGGCCGCTACCGTGTGTGACGGCATGCTTGCGGGAGCGCTGTCAACGGGGACGGAGACTTCAGATGAACGATCCGACGGGATCTGGCCAATCTGGTGCACCGAGGCGTATTTCCGGAGGAATCCGCAGGAATAACCGGCTGGGCCCACCGTTGGCTGCCACGCTGTTCTGAGCGGTCGGCGCCCTCGACACGTCCTGCGGCGCCGCCGCCCTCGCACGGTGCCGGAAACAGCCGTTCGACGGTGTTCCGGACATCACGCGCGATTCGCCCACCCTCACCCTCAGCTTGGACTACGCATCACCACCCGGGCGCCGCGCGGGTGGACCGCGAGAGGAGAATCCATGTCGCTCGACGTCTCACCGGCCCTGCTGGAGAAGGCCGAGCGGGGCGAGGTCGACGAGCGGGAATTCGTCGACTGCGTCCGCGTCTCCCTGCCGTACGCCTGGGAGTTGATCAGCTCGCTGGTCGCCCAGGCGAAGGTCGACGGCACCGACTTCGCCGACAACCAGGTACCGCCGCCCGGCGAGCAGGCCCGCGGCCAGCTCCTCCGGGCCCTCGCCAGTGATGCCATCCGGGGTGCCCTGCAGCGGCACTTCGGCGTCCGGCTGGCCTTTCAGAACTGTCACCGGGTGGCGGTGTTCCTGCCCTCGGACGCCAACGAGGCGCGGTTCGACCGTTTCACCTCCGTCCGGGAACAGTTGCTCAACCAGTCCGAGGAACTCCGGGACTGCTGACCGGCCGCCGGGCCGTGTCGGAACGCCACCGGGCCGCTCCGCCTCCTGACCGGAGGAGGGGCGGCCCGGGCCGTTCGACGGCCTCCCCACCGGCCCCCGCCGGCCCCCGTGTCCGCACCGCCCGTCGGGCACCGGTCAGCCGAGCTGCGGCAGCACTTCGGAGCCGAGCCGGGCGATGTTGTGCAGCGTCGCGTCGCGGTCGCCGCTGCCCTCGGCCAGCAGCGCGAAGCGGCGGATGCCCGTCCGCTCGGCGGTGGCCAGCAGCCGGTCGGCGCACTGCTTCGGCGTACCCACCGCGTGCAGGTCGCAGAGCAGCTCGGTGTACTCGCGCGGGTCGCGCATCTTGCGTTCCCGTCCGTCGACCGTCCGGTGTGCCCCGAGCCCGTACTCGAACCAGCCGGGCATCGCGCGCAGCAGGGTGGCCCGGGCGGCCGAGGTGCGGTCCTCGACCTGGGCCACGCCGGCCGCGACATGCTGGCGGCCGACCCGGCGCAGCTGCTCCTCGCCGCGCCCGGCGGCCAGCCAGGCGGTCCGGTACAGCTCCAGCATGCGCAGCTTGTCCTCGTCGCCGGAGTGCATGCCCAGCAGCATCGGCAGGCCGCGTTCGGCGGCGAGCCTGACCCCGCCGGGTGAGGTGCAGGCGACCACCACCGGCGGGCCGGCCACCGGCCGCCCGCTGCTGCCGAGCTCCCCGTCGGGGCCGTCGGCGTCCTTGCGCTGGCGCGGGAACCGCAGCAGCCCGGCCTGATCGCCGAGGCCCAGCCAGGATCCGAGGCCGGGGCGGCGGGGCGGCTCGGCGGCCCGGGGCACCACGGCCACCTCGGGGAAGCTGAACTGCGGGCCGTCCGCGCCCACCCGGGAGCCGCGCAGCCACCGCAGCAGCAGGTCGAGCCGCTCCGGGAAGCCCTGCTCGAAGGCGTCGACGCCGCCGCCGAAGACGTCCAGGTCGATCCAGGGCCCGCCGCGGCCCACCCCGAGCGTGAACCGCCCCTCCGAGGTGAGGTTCAGCAGCGCGGCCTGCTCGCCGAGCGTCACCGGGTGGGCGGTGGAGAGCACACTGACCGCCGTGCCGATGCCGATCCGGCGGGTGCGGCCGAGCAGCAGCGCGGCGAGCGTGGCGGCGTTCGGGCAGACCCCGTACGGGACGAAGTGGTGCTCGGCGAGCCAGACGCTGTCCAGGCCCGCGCGCTCGGCCTCGACGGCGGCCCGGACGGTGCGGTCCAGCGCCTCGCCGTGGGTCTGCCCGGGGAACTGCGCCGAGAGCAGGAACGCGCCGACCCGTACCGGCGCGGTGTCCGCGGGAAGTACGGCGGCCCGCTGGGGGGTGGGCAGCGGGGTGTCGGACACGGCCGTCACCCCGGCGGCGGACGTCAGCGCGGGGCCGGGGGCGGGCGGCCGGACCCCGACGGGCCGACGGGTCGTGGCTCGGGGGCTGGTCTTGGTCATCGGTGGGCCTCCTCGGGTGCGCGCAGGGTCTGCGGGCCCCGCCTGTCCCCTCGTGAGTAGCCCATGTCATGTGCCAATGGCACGCTGAACCCTGAATTTCTCTGGAGAACGGGTGGATATCACCGGAAACACCGAAGTGCCGGACGATGCCGTGATAGGGGCCCGGGGGAGGAGTTCCCGGCCGTAGGCTGGAACGGTTTCGAACCCCCGCAGAGAGGTAGCCAGACGTGTCGCCCCGCCGCAACCGGATCAAGAGCGCAGCCGACCGCGAGGCCTCGGAGCCGGCCGCCCCGCTCGGCGGCTCGCTGCGCCGCACGGAGACCTACCAGGGCGACGAGTGGGTGGTGCAGACGGTGGCCGGGACGGCCGGCCGCTACTACCGCTGCCCCGGCTGCGACCAGGAGATCCCGCCGGGCGTCGGCCACGTGGTGGCCTGGCCGGCGCACGGTGCCGGGGTGGACGACCGCCGGCACTGGCACCGGGCCTGCTGGGGCGCCCGCGACCGCCGGGCCTCCAACGTCCAGCGCGGCCGCGGCGCCCCGCGGTACTGAGACCGGCGGGGCGCCGCGTCGGGGCCCGGGAGACCGGGGGGCTCAGGCGTCGCGGTTCTTCAGCACCAGCGCCCCGCCGACCAGCGCGGCCAGCGTCCAGGCCAGGCAGATCAGGAAGCCGGCCCAGGGACCGTACGGCTGGCCGTGCTGCTCGTAGACCAGCATCATCCGCGAACCCGAGTAGTCGGGGAAGTAGTGGGCGAGCGTGCTGACCTTCGGCACCGCCGAGAGGATCGGCGAGAGCAGGAAGAAGAACGGCACCAGCACGCCCAGGGCCAGCGTCTGGTTGTGCAGCATCGCGGTGACGCCGGCCGAGAAGAGACAGAGCATCGTCAGATAGAGCGCCGCGCCGAACACCGCGCGCAGCACGTGCGGTTCGCCGAGGCCGGTGGAGTGGTCGCCGAGCAGCGCCTGGCCGGCGAAGAACGTGAGGAACGCGGTGACCAGCGAGACCGCCAGGGCCAGCGTGCCGAGGACCACCGCCTTGCCGGTGAGCAGGGTGCCGCGCTGGGGGACGGCGGCCAGGGTGACCCTGATCATCCCGCTGCTGTACTCGTTGCCGACCGCCAGCACCCCGAAGACGATGATGGCGAGCTCGCCGAGGATGATGCCGGAGAAGGCGGTACCGGTCGCGTCGAACGGGGTCTGCTCGTTGCGGTGGAACTCGGTGAAGTTGTTGTTGGTCAGCAGGGACAGCAGCGCGCCGAGGCCGAGGGTGACCACGAAGGTCAGCGCGAGCGTCCAGACCGTGGAGCGGACGCTGCGGATCTTCGTCCACTCGGAGCGCAGGACCGCCGGGAAGGACGCCATCTCAGTTCTCCTCCTGCCGGGCCGGCACGGTCTTCCGCGCCGCGCCGTCGTCGTGCCACCGGGCGCCCCAGGCGCCGGGCGCGCCGGCCGCGTCGAAGCCCTCGCCGGCCCCGGCGTGGTACTCCACGGAGTCGGCCGTCATCTGCATGAACGCGTCCTCCAGTGAGGCCTGCTGGGGGCTGAGCTCGTGCAGCACCACGCCGTGGACGGCGGCCAGTTCACCGAGCGCCGCGAGGTTGCCGTCGACCACCTCGTACGAGCCGTCGGGGCCGGGTTCGCCGCGCAGCCCGGCGCCGGCCAGCGCGTCCAGCAGGAGCTCCGGCTGCGGGGTGCGCAGCCGGACGGCGGACCGGGAGTTGCGCCGGATGAACTCGGGCATCGGCAGGTCGGCGAGGAGCCGGCCCCGGCCGATGACGACCAGGTGGTCGGCGGTGACGGCCATCTCGCTCATCAGGTGGGAGGAGACGAAGACGGTCCGGCCCTCGGCGGCGAGGCGCTTCATCAGGTTGCGGATCCAGAGGATGCCCTCCGGGTCGAGCCCGTTGACCGGTTCGTCGAACATCACGATCTCCGGGTCGCCGAGGAGCGCCGAGGCGATGCCCAGGCGCTGGCCCATGCCGAGGGAGAAGCCGCGGGCGCGTTTGCGGGCGACGGAGGTGAGACCGACCAGGCTGAGCACCTCGTCCACCCGGCCGGTCGGGATGCGGTTGCTCTGGGCGAGCCAGAGCAGGTGGTCGCGGGCGGTGCGGCCGGGGTGGACGGCCTTGGCCTCCAGCAGCGCGCCGATGTACTTGAGCGGCTCGCTGAGCTGTCCGTACCGCTTGCCGTCGATGGTGACGCGGCCGGAGGTGGGTCGGTCGAGGTCGAGGATCATGCGCATCGTGGTGGACTTGCCCGCGCCGTTGGGGCCGAGGAAACCGGTGACCACGCCCTGCGGGACCTGGAAGCTCAGCCGGTCGACGGCGAGGGTCGTGCCGTAACGTTTTGTCAGGTCGTGCAACTCGATCATTCGCGCTCCCTTACTCTCCGTCAGGATATGACAAAGCGGACATGGCGGCCCGCTGAGTGGGCCCGCCGGGTGCGCCGAACTACGGTGGGCCCATGACCCAGCTCCCCTCCGCATTGTCGGTCCGCGAGAGCGGCACCGGAACACCTCTCGTGCTGCTGCACGCCTTTCCGCACAACGCCTCGATGTGGTCCGCGCAACTGGACACCCTGCCCGGACTGACCGGCGACGAGGCCCGCGTCCTCGCCCCCGACCAGCGCGGCTTCGGCGGCACCGGGCTGGGCACCGACGAGCCCTCGCTGGACGCCGTCGCCGACGATGTCGCGCTGCTGCTGGACGCGGCCGGCATCGAACGGGCGGTGGTCGGCGGGCTCTCGATGGGCGGGTACGTGGCGCTGGCCTTCGCCCGCCGCCACCCGCGGCGGCTGGCCGGCCTGCTGCTGGCCAACACCAGGGCCACCGCCGACACCGAGGCGGCCCGGGCCAACCGCGAGCGGATCGCCGCCGCCGTCCTGGCCCGGGACAGCGTCCGGCTGCTGCTCGACGAGCGGACGGCGGCCGGGCAGCTCGGGCCGGACTCCGGGCACCTGGTGGAGCGGGTGGAGGGGATGATCGCGGAGGCGTCACCGGCGGCCGTCGCCTGGGCGCAGCGGGCGATGGCGGCCCGGCCGGACGCCCTGGACGTGCTGGCCGGGGTACGGGTGCCGACCGCCGTGGTGGCGGGGGAGAAGGACGGCCTGACGCCGCTGTCCGAGGCCGAGCTGATGGTCCGGGCCAGGCCGGACGCCGAGCTGACCGTCGTCCCGGGCGTGGGGCACCTGAGCGCGCTGGAGGCGCCGGAGGCGTTCGACGCGGCGGTGCGCAGACTGCTGGCGCGGGTCGCCGGATGAGTGGCGACGCGGCGGGCTGGGACTTCTCGGCGCTGGAGGTGACCGGCCGGATGCCCGTCACCAACCGCGGCGAGGCGCTGGTCGAGCTGACCCTGGAGCCGCTCGGCGAGGACTACTGGATGCGGCCCGGGGAGACGTTCATCGTCACCTCGTACGGGGACTACGGCCCCGGGCACCCCTTCGAGGTGCAGTACTGGCCGGACTCGGTGACGGTCTGGTGCACCTCGTGGTTCGGCACCGTGTCGGACGACGAGGGCAACCAGCTGAGCAGCGGGTACCAGCGGCCGGACGGCGCGTACCCGCGCTGAGCGCGGTGGCTGTGATGGCCGCGGTGGCCGCGGTGGCCGCGGTGGCCGCGGTGGGCGGGGTGGGCGGGGTGCCGGACGGGCCGGTCCCCGCCCACCGTGATCCGGCGCGATCCGGCGGACCGGCCGGGGCCGGGCGGGCGGCGGGACTGGCGGGGAACCAGAACAGGCCCCCACCCGGGCGGGTGAGGGCCTGTCGGTGATGCGTCAGCGCGACTGCTGGGCGGGCACGCCCATGCTGTCGTCGTTCGGCAGCGAGGCGGCGGCCACGGCCGCGCCGGTCAGCGTCGCCAGCATCTCGCGGACGTTGGTCAGCTGGGCGTTGATGCTGTCGCGGCGGTTGGTGAGCGCCGCCAGCTCGCGCTCGGATTCGCTGCGGATCCGGTCGGCCTTGGCGTTGGCGTCGGCCACGATGTCCTCGGACTGGCGCTGGGCCGTCTCGACGGTCTGGCGGGCGCGGCGCTCGGCGTCGGTGCGCAGCTTCTCGGCCTCCAGGCGCAGCTGCTCGGCCCGGTGCTCGATCTCGGCGAGGCGCTTCTCGGCCTTGGCCTGACGGGCGGCCAGGTCGCGCTCGGACTGCTCGCGGCGCTTGGCCAGGTTGGTCTCGAACTCCAGCGCGGCCTGGGCGGCCTTGGTGCGGGTCTCCTCGAAGAGGGCGTCCGCCTCCTCGCGCTTGTTCTGGGCGTCCTTGTTGGCCTCGGCGCGCAGCTGGGCGCTGTCGCTCTTGGCCTTGTCGACGATCCGCAGACCCTCGTCCTCCGCCTTGGCCTTGCGGTCCTTGGCGTAGTTCTCGGCCTCGCTGCGCACCTGCTGGGAGGCCGCCTCGGCCAGCTCGCGGTGCTGCTCGGCGGCGCGGTGCGCCTCCTCGCGCAGGTCCTTGGCCTCCTCCTCGGCGAGCCGCAGGATCTTCTCGACCCGGGCGCCGAGACCGGCGTAGGAGGGCTCCGTCTCCGTGACCGCCGCCTGGGCGGTCTGGGTCTCGAGGTGGAGCTCCTCGATGCGCTTCTCCAGCGCACTGATCCGGGTCAAGGCACTGTCACGGTCGGCCACCAGCTTGGTGATCCGCTCGTCGACCTGGGCGCGCTCGTACCCACGGCGCACCAGGTCGAAGCCGTGAGGGGAGTGACTGTCGCTCATGGGGTTCTGGGCTTCCTGTCGTCAAACCGCTGAGGTGGTTGAGGGAATCCTGACACGTTACCGGAGTGTCGTCGGCGAAATGCCGTTGCATCGCGGAGAATGTCCGCTCAATCGGGTGGTGCGCCACCGGAGCGATTGCCACCCGACCGGGGGGCGCCCACTCCGGCACCGGCCTTGGCACCCCCGTCCTTCTTGTTGCTGCTTCCCCCGTTGGTCTGTGCGACCGGTGACGGCGCCTCGAACGCCTCCAGCGCGGACAGCACGTCCTGCACCCTGGAGATCTCGGTGTTGATGTCCTTGCGGCGCCGCACCAGTTCGTCCAGCTCGCGCCGGCCCTCGCCGGTGACCCGCTTCGCCTCGGCCCGGGCCTCGGTGAGGAGCCGCTCGGCCTCCGCCTTCGCCAGCTCGATCTGCTCGTCCGCGGTCTCGTCGGCGGCCCGCAGCCGCTTCTCCGCCTCGGTCGAGGCGGCTTCGACCCGCTCCTCCGCGTCGTCCTGGGCGGACTTCAGCTTGGCCTCGGCCTTGACGATCAGGGCCTCGGCGCGGCTGGTGGAGTCGGCGAGCTTGGTCTCGGCCTCCTTCAGCAGGCCCTCCGCCTTGCGGACGGCCGAGATCCGGACCTTGCTGGCCTCGGCGGACGCCTGCGAGGTCAGCTCGTTGGCGCGCTCCTCGGCGGCCGCGACCAGCGCCGCCGCCCGGTCCTCGGCCTCGGCGACGGTGGCCACCGCCTGTTCCTCGGCCTCGGTCAGCTGCTCCTGAGCGGCCGTCACCAGGGCGTCCACCCGCTCGCCGGCCGACTTCATCGCCTGCGCGTTCTCCTTGCGGGCGCGCTCGTGCAGCGCCTCGACCTCGGCGTCGGTGCGCTCGCGCAGCTCCTCGGCGCGCTCGCGGATCGCGGTGGCGTCCCGGCGGGCCTCGGAGAGCAGCGCGTCGGCGTCCGCCCGGCCCTTCTCGACCTCGTTCTGGCCGGCCGCCTCGCCGGCGGCGACCAGCCGGTCGGCCTCCTTGCGAGCGGCAGCGACCATCGCGTCCGCCTGCTCCTCGGCGGCGGCGGTGGTGGCCAGTGCGGTGGTCTGGGCGTCCTCGCCGAGTGCCTCGGCGTCCGCGAAGGCCTTCTCCAGAACGGAGTTGGCCTGGTCCCGGGTGGCCCGGTCGAACTGCTCGGCGGCCTCGCGGGTGTCGGCGTCGTAGGCGTCGGCCCGGGCGTGGGTGGCGGTGTCGTAGTCGTCCGCGAGGGTCCGGGTGGCCAGCGCGTACTCCTCGGCCTCCGCCCGCAGCGAGGCGGCGAACTCCTCCGCCTCGGCGATCGTGGCGGCGGCCCGCTCCTCGGCGGCGGCCACCGTCCGGGCGGCCAGCGCCTCGGACTCGGCGCGCTGCTGGTCGGCGGCCTCCTGGGCGGCGCGCAGCTCGGCCTCGGCGTCGGCGCGCAGCTGTTCGTCGTAGGCCTGGGCCTCGACGCGCTGGTGGGCCAGTTCGGACTCGACCGCCTCGCGTTCGGCGGCCAGCTCCAGCGCGGTCTGCTCGCGCAGCGCGGCCACCTCGGCGGCGGTCCTGGCCCGCAGATCGGTGGTCTCCCGCTCGGCGAGGGCGCGCTGCTCGGCGGTCTCGCGGTCGGCCAGGGCCCGCTGCTCGGCGGTCTCCTGGTCGGCGGCCTCGTGCAGCTCGGCGACGGCGCGGTCGGTCCGCTCGCGGAGTTCGGTGGTCTCCCGCTCCGCCAGTGCCCGCAGTTCGGTGGTCTCGCGGTCGGCGGTGTCGCGCAGCTCGGCGGCGTCCTGCTCGGCCCGGTCGCGGACCTCGGTGGCCTCCCGCTCGGCGGTGGCCCGCTGCTCGGCGATCTGCTGCGAGGCGGCCTCGTACATACCGGCCACCGACTGGCGGACCTCGGCGGCCTCGTCCTCGGCGACGGCGACCAGCTCGGCGCCCTCGGCCTTGGCGGCGGCGACGAGCTCCTCGCCGTCGACGCGGGCCTGCTCCAGCACCCCCGCCGCCTCGGTGCGGATGTTCTGGGCGGTGGCGCGGGCCTCGGACAGCTCCCGCCCGGCCTCGGCGCGGACGGTCGAGGCCTGCTCGGCGGCCAGGGCCAGCTCGGCCTCGGCCTTCTCGCGCACCGCCTTCGCCGCGGCCGCGGCCTCGGTCCGCCGCCGCTCGGCGGCGGCCTTGGCGGCCTCCAGGGCCTGTTCGGCCTCGGCCCGGAGGCGGGTGGTCTCTGCGGCGGTCTGCTCGGTGAGTTCGGTGGCGGCCTGTTCGGCTTCGGTGCGGACGCGGGTGGCGTGGGTTTCGGCGGCCTCGCGCTGCGCGGCGGTTTCCGCGGCGGTGCGCTCGGTGAGTTCGGTGGCGGCCTGTTCGGCTTCGGCCTGGAGGCGGGTGGTCTCCGCGGCCGTGTGCTCGGTGAGTTCGGCTGCGGCCTGTTCGGCTTCGGTGCGGACGCGGGTGGCGTGGGTTTCGGCGGCCTCGCGCTGCGCGGCGGTCTCCGCGGCCGTCCGTTCGGTGAGTTCGGTGGCGGCTTGTTCAGCGTCGGTGCGGACGCGGGTGGCGTGGGTTTCGGCGGCCTCGCGCTGCGCGGCGGTCTCCGCGGCCGTCCGTTCGGTGAGCTCGGCGGCGGCCTGCTCGGCCTGCTCGCGTGCGGCCTTGGCGGCGGCCAGGTGCTCGGCGGTCTCCTCGCGCTCGCGGAGCAGCCCGTCGGAGGCCTCCTCGCGCTCGCGCCGGCTCTCCTCGCGCAGCGCGTCGGCGGCCGCCTCGGCCTCGCCACGGGAGCGGGCCAGCTCGGCGTCGGTCTCGGTGCGCAGCCGCTCGGAGTCGGCCACCGCGGCGTCCAGGACGGCTGCGGCCTCGGCCTGCGCGTCGGCCCGGACGGCCTCGGCCGAGGCGTTCGCCTCGGCGCGCACCCGATGGTCGAACTCGGTTGCCTCGCGGCGCAGTTCGGCGGTCTCGCGCTCGGCGGCGGTCCGGTTCTCGGCGGCCGCTGCCTTGGCGGCGGCCAGCGCGTCCTGGCCCTGCTGCTCGGCGGTGGCGGTGATCTTCTCGGCCTCGGCCCGGGCCCGGGTGAGGGTCTGCTCGGCGCGGCTCTGGGTCTCGGCGGCCTGCTCCTTGGCCTGGGCGCGCAGCCGCTCGATCTCACCGGCCGCACCGGCCCGCAGCTCGTCCGCGTCGGCCTTGGCCCTGGTGAGCAGCTCCTCGGCGGTCTTCGCCGACTCCTCGATCTGCACGACGGCCTGGCGGCGGGCCTCGCCGCGCACCCGGTCGGCCTCGGCGGCCGCCTGGGAGCGCAGCTCCTCGGCCTCGGCGCGCAGCCGGGCGGCCTCGTCCTGCATCTGCTGCACCCGCTCGCGGATGCCGGCGGCGTCGTCCAGCGCGGCGTTCTGGGCCTGCTCGACGGCGGCCTGCGCCTGCTCGCGCAGCCGCTCGGCCTCGGCGGCGGCCTCGGTCCGGATCCGCTCGGCCTCGGCGGCCGCCTCGCTCCGGGCGGTGCCGGCGTCCTGGTCGGCCCGGGCGAGCACCTCCTCGGCCGTCTTGGCGGCCTTGGCGAGGTGGACGGTGGCGTCCTTGGCGCCGGCCGCCCGGCCCTCCTCCTCGGCCTCGGCACGCAGCTGTGCGGCGGCGGCCTCGGCCTGGGCCCGCAGCTCCGCGACATCGCGCTCGGCGGTGGCGCGCAGCTCGGCGATGGCGGCCTCGGCCTCGGCCCGCAGCTGGCCGGCCACCGACTCGGCGGTGGCGCGCAGCCGCTCGCTCTCCTCGGCGGCGGCGGCCTTGGCGGCCTCCGCCTCGGCCTTCTTGGTGGCGGCCTCGGCCTTGATGGCCTCGGCTTCCTTGGTGGCGACGGCGACCATCCGGGCGACCTCGGCCCGGGCGGTCTGCGAGCGCTGCTCGTTGGCGGCCTCGCCGTCGGCGACCTTGCGCTCGGCGGCGGCCTCGGCGTCGGCCTGGAGCTGTTCGGCGGCGACCTCGGCCTGGGCCCGCAGTTCGGCGGCCTCCCGGCGGGTGCGTTCGGCCTCGGCGATCGCTTCGGCGCGCAGCCGTTCTATCTCGGCCTGGGCGTGGGCGAGCTCCTGCTCGGCGCGGGCCTGCTCGGCGGCGGCCTGCTCCTTGAGCCGGCCGATCTCGGCCTGGGCGGAGGCGAGCTGCTGTCCGGCGGCGGCGTGGGCACCGGCCAGCTGCTGCTGGGCCTCGCCGCGCGCGGCGTTGACGTCCGCGGCGGCCTGGGCGCTGGCCTGCTGGGCCTGCTCGGAGGCGGCGCGCAGCAGTCGCTGGGCGTCGCTCTGGGCCCGCTGGAGGGCGGCCTCGGCGGCGGCCTGGGCCTCGCCGCGGGCGGCGTCCACGTCGGCGGCGGTCTGGGCGCGGGCCTGGTCGGCGAGGGCGGTGGCCTCGGCCCGGGCGGCGGCCATCATCCGCTCGGACTCGGCGCGGGCCTCCTGGAGCAGGCGCTGGGCCTCCTGCTCGGTGCCGGCCCGGGTCTGCTCGGCCCAGTTGACGTTCTCGTTGACGTGCTGCTCGGCGCTGCGGCGCAGCTCGGCGAGCTCCTCCTCGAGCTGGCGGCGGCGGGCGGTGAGCTCGGCCTCCAGCCGGGCGGTGCGCTCGGCGGCCTCGGCCATCAGCCGCTGGGTGGCCGCCTGGGAGTCGCGCAGCTGCCGTTCGGCGTCGGCGCGCAGCTGCTGGGCCTGCATCTCGGCGGTGCGGAGCATCTGCTCGGCCTGGCCGGAAACGGCGTCGAAGGCGCGCGGCTGGGCGAGCATGCGACGGGACTCGTGCAGCTTGGCCCGGAGCACCTCCACCTGGTAGGCGAGGTCCTCGGCATGCTCGACTGACTTGTCCCGCTCCTTGCGAGTCCGATCCATCTCGGCCTCGAACTGGGAGAGGTGATCGTCAACCTCGTAGCGGTCGTAGCCCCGCACTCCGCGGTCCCATCCATCTCCTGGTCGCGTCCTCGACCCGGCCGGTTCGGGTTCCCGCTTGTCCGGGGCCCGGTCCGACTGGTCCTTGCATCCGCAGCCGGTGGACGGCCCCCTCTGGTCGGGGGCGTCCGCCACGGTCGTCGGAGCCCTGGCCGTGGAAGCGCGGTGGTTCCGCGTTCCCCCGTCCGAGTGGACTCCTGGGCGAACTCTTGCCTTGTGGAGAATATGGTGACAGATCCGAACTGAGACTGTTCAGCCGTGCCCGCGTAATGGACTCCCCTGCGACGGGCCGGCCACCCCGGGGGCGGACGGCCTGTCATCGGCCGTGCTCGTCGTCCCCGTCCCCCGGAGTCTTCGCGCACTCGGGCATTGTAGTGGGAGCGCCCAGTGGGGGAATGGGCGCGTGGGGGTTTTCCGGGTGCGGGGTGAGATTACTGACGGGTTTTGAGCGAACGGGCGGCGGGAAGCGGGTGCCGTCGCCGGACGGCACCCGCCGGGCGCTCAGTGCGCCTGCTGCCCGTCGCCCCCGGCGGAGGTGACCAGTTCGGTCAGGACGCCGCCGCAGTCCTTGGGGTGCAGGAAGGTGATCCGGGACCCCATCGAGCCGGTCCGGGGCTGCTCGTAGAGGACCCGGACGCCCTTGGCGCGGATCGCCTCGGAGTCCCCGTCGACGTCGGCGGTGCCGAAGGCGATGTGGTGGACGCCCTCGCCGTTCTTCTCCAGCCACTTGGCGACGGTGGAGTCGGGCCGGGTGGGCTCCAGCAGCTGGAGGTAGGAGGCGCCGCCGTCGCCGGTGTCGTTGATCTTGAGCATGGCCTCGCGGACCCCCTGCTCCTCGTTGACCTCGCTGTGGAACACCTCGAAGCCGTAGGTGGTGCGGTAGAACTCGACCGTCCGGTCGAGGTCGAAGCAGGCGATGCCGATGTGGTCGATACGGGTCAGCACGGCGACCTCCGGGTCTGGGCCGGCCGTCCGAGCGGGCGATCCGAGCGGGCGGCGGGGCGGGCGGCGGGACGGCAACAGTGCAGCGCATGCCGCTGGAACGCGCCAGTGCTCGGCGTGCGAGTCTGCTCACACGCCCGTGGTTCACCCGAACCGCGTTGACACGGTGTTGACTGGACAGTGCCAGTGCGCTCGATCACACCGTCGTTCCGGTGACGGGCGGGTAACAGGTCAGTACATTGAGCGGCATCCTCACCTGGCCACGACGTGCGAAGGGGCCCGTCCCATGACCAACACCACCTCTGTGATCGTTGCCGGTGCGCGGACCCCGATGGGTCGCCTGCTCGGTTCGCTCAAGGGCTTCTCCGGCGCCGACCTCGGCGGCTTCGCGATCAAGGCGGCCCTGGAGCGGGCCGGCATCACGGGTGAGCAGGTCCAGTACGTGATCATGGGCCAGGTGCTGCAGGCCGGCGCCGGCCAGATCCCGGCCCGTCAGGCCGCCGTCAAGGCGGGCATCCCGATGAACGTCCCGGCGCTCACCGTCAACAAGGTCTGCCTCTCCGGCCTGGACGCCATCGCGCTGGCCGACCAGCTGATCCGGGCCGGCGAGTTCGACATCGTGGTGGCCGGCGGCCAGGAGTCGATGACCAACGCCCCGCACCTGCTGCCGAAGTCCCGCGAGGGCTACAAGTACGGCGCGATCGAGCTGCTGGACGCGATGGCGTACGACGGGCTCACCGACGCCTACGAGAACATCCCGATGGGCGAGTCCACCGAGAAGCACAACACCCGCCTGGGCATCCCGCGCGAGGTCCAGGACGAGATCGCCGCCGCCTCGCACCAGCGGGCCGCCAAGGCGCAGCAGAACGGCGTCTTCGAGGCCGAGATCGTCCCGGTCGCCATCCCGCAGCGCAAGGGCGAGCCGGTCGTCTTCAGCCAGGACGAGGGCATCCGCGCCGACACCACGGTCGAGGGCCTGGCCCGGCTGCGCCCGGCCTTCGCCAAGGACGGCACGATCACCGCCGGCACCTCCTCGCAGATCTCGGACGGGGCCGCCGCCGTGGTCGTGATGAGCCGGGCCAAGGCCGAGGAGCTGGGCCTGAGCTGGATCGCCGAGATCGGCGCGCACGGCAATGTCGCGGGCCCGGACAACTCGCTGCAGTCGCAGCCGTCCAACGCGATCCGGCACGCGCTGGCCAAGGAGGGCCTGGAGGTCGCCGACCTCGACCTGATCGAGATCAACGAGGCCTTCGCCGCGGTCGCCCACCAGTCCATGAAGGACCTGGGCGTCTCCTCGGACATCGTCAACGTCAACGGCGGCGCGATCGCGCTCGGCCACCCGATCGGGATGTCCGGCGCCCGTGTGGTGCTGCACCTGGCGCTGGAGCTCCAGCGGCGCGGCGGCGGTGTCGGCGCGGCCGCGCTGTGCGGCGGTGGCGGCCAGGGCGACGCGCTGATCGTCAGGGTTCCGAAGGCCTGATCGTCCGACCTGCCTTCGGGGCCGCGGACCGCCAGGGGGGGTCCGCGGCCCCGATCCCGTGAGGAGCTGCCCGATGATCGATGTCGCGACGCTGGTCGAGCAGGCCCGGGAGGGCCGTCCGCGTGCGGTCGCCCGGCTGATCTCGCTGGTCGAGAACGGCGCGCCCCAGCTGCGCGAGGCGATGGCGGCGCTCGCCCCCTACACCGGGCAGGCGTACACGGTGGGGCTGACCGGCTCGCCCGGCGTGGGCAAGTCGACCTCGACCTCCGCCCTGGTCTCCGCCTACCGCCGGCTCGGCAAGCGGGTCGGGGTGCTGGCCGTGGACCCGTCCTCGCCGTTCTCCGGCGGCGCGCTGCTCGGCGACCGGGTCCGGATGCAGGAGCACGCCACCGACCCGGAGGTGTTCATCCGCTCGATGGCCACCCGCGGCCACCTCGGCGGGCTCTCCTGGACGGCCCCGCAGGCGCTGCGCGTGCTGGACGGGGCCGGCTGCGAGGTGATCCTGGTCGAGACCGTCGGCGTGGGCCAGTCCGAGGTGGAGATCGCCGCCCAGGCGGACACCACCGTGGTGCTGCTCGCCCCCGGCATGGGCGACGGCATCCAGGCCGCCAAGGCCGGGATCCTGGAGATCGGCGACGTCTTCGTGGTCAACAAGGCCGACCGGGACGGCGCCGACGCGACCGCCCGGGAGCTGAACCACATGCTCGGCCTCGGCGAGGCCCGGGAGGCGGGGGACTGGCGGCCGCCGATCGTGAAGACCGTCGCGGCCCGCGGCGAGGGTGTGGACGAGGTGGTCGAGGCGCTGGAGAAGCACCGGGCCTGGCTGGAGGAGCACGGCGAGCTGGCCGTGCGCCGTCGCCGCCGGGCGGCCGACGAGATCGAGGCGATCGCGCTGGCCGCGCTGCGGGCCCGGATCGGCGACCTGCGCGGCGACCGTCACCTGACCGCCCTGGCCGAGCGGGTGGTGGCCGGCGGGCTGGACCCGTACGGCGCCGCCGACGAACTGGTCGCCGGGCTGACCCAGAGCTGAGCCGGGGCCGGTTTCCGGGCCGGGACGCCGAAGGGCCCGGCCTCCCCGACGGGGGGAGGCCGGGCCCTCACCGATGGTCAGGCCCGTCCGCGCAGCCCGCGCAGGTGCTCGGCGACGGGTGCCAGCGCCTCGTACATCGCGTCCAGCTGCTCCGGGGTGAAGCGGTCGATGAAGTGCGCCCGGACGCTGCGCACGTGGTCCGGGGCGACCTTCTGCATGGTCTCCCAGCCCTGCTCGGTGAGGTGGGCGTAGAGGCCGCGGCGGTCGCCCGGGCACTCCTGGCGGAGTACCAGGCCGGCCGTCTCCATCCGGGTGATCTGGTGCGAGAGCCGGCTCTTGGACTGGAGGGTCGCGGTCGCCAGGTCGGTCATCCGCATCCGGCGCTCCGGTGCCTCGGAGAGCACGACCAGGATCTCGTAGTCGTTGATCGCCAGGTTGTGCGGCTGGAGTTCACGGCCGAGCTGGTAGTCCAGCAGTCTGGAGACCTCCAGATGCGCGCGCCAGAGTTGCTGCTCCCGGGCCGTCAGCCAGGGCGTCTCCTCCCCGGGTGGCGAGGGGGAGACGTCCGCGGCGTCGATCGTGTGCGCATCCATGGGGACAGCATACCCCATTTAGTTAAATCTTGTACAAATTTACAGGCCGAAACGTCGCCCGAGATCGCCCAGGTTACCGAGGCCGGGCACGCCCCCGCCGTGGCCCTGTCCGGGCTGGGGCGGAACCCCGCCCATCGGCACGCCCGCCTCGACGTGCACGTCCCCCACCGCGCGCTCGGCCAGCAGGATCTCGGTGGACTGCAGCAGCACCTGGCCGGCGCCGATGAACTCGAACTGGTGCTCCTCGCCGGACGCTCCGCCCAGCCCGGTGAGGCGGCGGAGCCCGCCGATCACCCCGTGCATGTAGTCGTGGTCGTAGTGGTGGCACGGCGCCGGGCAGTCCGCCCAGCCGACCAGCGCCTGCGGGTCCACCCGGATCGGCGGTTCGACGAAGTGCACCGGGCCGTTGGAGGCCGCGACGAACTTGCCGGTGCCGATCAGGGTCAGAAAGCCCGGGATGATCGACTGCTTGAGCCGCAGCGTGGGCTCGTAGGCCAGCAGGTTGCCCGAGCGGACGGTCAGGTTGCCGTCCTCCAGGTCGTAGGAGTTGAGGTCGAAGGCGCGGTCGGCCAGCAGCAGCCTGCCGCGGCCCTCGGCGACCACCCAGTCCGCCGCGTGCATCGGCGAGTTGAAGTGCTGGCCGATCATCCGGTCGAGCACGCCGGAGCCGACGCCCTTGAAGGAGATGTCGCCGTAGTAGGCGATCATCTTGCCCTTCTGGAGGAAGTACGCCCCGTTCAGGTCCACCGAGAAGGCGTACGGGTTGACGTTGTCGTTGACCGGCAGGCTGTGCGCGTCGTACACCACCGGGCCGGAGCCGCTCTGCGCCGTCGGCAGCGGGGCCTGGGCGCCGCCGAACTGCTCCTGGGCGTACTGCTGCTGCGGCTGGGCGGGGTAGCCCTGCGGCGGGGGCGGCGGGTAGCCGCCCTGCTGCGGGTGGCCCTGCGGCGGCGGGGGCGGGTACCCGGGCCCCGGCGGCGGGCCGTAGCCGGGCGGCGGGGGCGCCGGATAGCCGGGCTGGGTGGGCTGGTCGTACGGCGGCTGCTGGCCGTACGGGCTGTTCGGCTGGCCGTACGGGGGCGGCGGCGGGTAGGACATCAGAGCTTCTCCTCGCTCGCCTGCACGAACACCGTGCCGTTCCCGGACAGCTCCAGCTGGAACGCCTCGCCGGAGCCGCGCCCGATCATGTCGCGCCAACCCAGCGCGGTGGACAGCTTGTTCTGGACCTGGCCGCGGTGCGCGACATAGGCCTGGGGGTCGACGTGCACCGGCTGGTTCGGGGTGATCGGCAGCTCGAACACACCGCCGTGGGCCATCACCGCCACCGAGCCGTGGCCGTCCAGCTTGGTGGTGAACAGGCCCTGGCCGGTGACCTGGCCGCGGACCATCCCCATCACACCGCCCTGCGAGCCCATGAACATGGTGGACTGCTGCAGCGAGCCGTCGAAGGCCAGCAGCCGGTCCGCCTCCACGAAGAGGGTGTCGCCGGCCAGCTCGATCACGTGCACATGGTGGCCGCCGTGGCCGAACATCACGGTGCCCTGGCCCTCGACCGTCATCAACGGGGTGTCCTCGTTGGCCACCCGGCGGCCGATCATCGACATCACCCCGCCCTGCCCGCCGGTGATGTTCGGGGTGAAGCGGACCTCGCCGGTGTACGCGAGCATCGCGCCGCGCTGGCTGAACAGCCGCTGCCCGGGGACGACCCGGGCCTCGACCATCTTGTTGTTGACCTTCGTGAACGGCATCAGACGTCACCCCCGATGGTGGCCTTCTCCGACGGCTGCACGTACACCAGGCCCTCGCCGGTGAACTCCACCTGGACGGCCTCGCCACCGCCCTCGCCGATGAAGGTGCTCCAGCCGGCGCCCGACTTCAGGCTCCGGTGCAGGCTGCCGGTGTGCGCCACGTACGCCCCCGGGTCCACCCGCAGCGGCATGCCCTGGGAGACCCGCAGGATGACCGCCGGCCCCTTGGAGGTGACGGCGGCCCAGCCGTGGCCCTCGACCTTGGTGGTGAACAGGCCGTTGCCCGAGGACATGCCGTTGAGACCGGTGAAGCTGGTGCCGGTCTTCAGCGTGGCCTCGGTGCAGAGCAGGTTGTCCGACTCGACGTAGAGCGTCTCGCCGTTCAGCCGGACCAGGTTGATCTCGGTGGCCTTGTCGGCGAAGTAGCAGGTGCCCTTCCCCTTCACCTCCATGACCGTCATCTGCTCGCCGGTCAGCCGTCGGGTCACCATGCCGCGCAGGCCGTCGCCGCCGCCGGTGAGCTTTTTGAAGTTCATCTGGCCGCTGTACGCGACCATCGAGCCATTTCTGGCTTTCACGGCGTCGCCCGTCATGTCGACGGCGAGCACCTTGGACCCCTGGAGTCGAAACTGTGCCACGGCCGCAATCTAGCGGGACCGGGCGCCCTCGGGGGAGGGGCGGGGAGGTTCTGGTACGGGCCTGGGACAAATTCGCAGCTCAGGCCGGGGCGGGCGGCGGACGCGCGCGCGGTCCCGGCCGGCGGCGATCCGGACGGTCCTGTGACATCGGGCACGTGTCCGGCCCCCGGGGTCGTCCAGGCGGGTGGGTCGGTGATAATGGGTGACGGCTTGTGAGCCCGTTCACAAGCACTGTGCGCATGCCCGGCTCCCGAACCGCGCACTCCGCCGCCCCCGCCCCGGTGAGGAACCGAACGTGAAGAGCAACGCCGCCGTCCACCGACTGCGCCTGGTCTCCGGCCCCGAAGGGGTCTCCTTCATCCTGCTGCTGGTCTGCTCGGTGCTCAAGCGCACCACCAGCTTCGACGGTGTCCCGGTGATGGGCTCGATCCACGGGGCCCTGTTCATCCTGTACGCGGTCTTCTGGATCATGGCCTGGCAGGCGCAGAAGTGGGACCTCAAGCGCGGTGTCCTGCTCTTCGTCCTCTCGGTGCTGCCCACCGGCGGCTTCTTCGCCGAGCGGATGCTCGCCAAGGAGGAGCGCGGCGAGCACCCGGCCGCCGCCGAGCGCGAGCCCGCCGCCGCGTGACCCGCTGACCGCCCGCCGCCCGCCGCGCGCGGACCGGTAACGGCCGACAGGCTGCCGAGGCCCCCCTCTCCCAGTGGGCCGCGGCAGCCTGTCGCCGTTTCCGGAGGTGGCTGGTGAGGTGCTAGTTGACGTTCACCGCGCTCCAGGCCGCGGCCACCGCGTTGTACTGGGGGCTGCCGAGGCCGTAGAGGTCCGCCGCCGCGCTCAGGGTGCCGGTGCGGGCGGCCTTGTAGTTGGTGGTGGAGGTGAAGTAGACGGTCAGCGCGCGGTACCAGATCGCGGCGGCCTTGTCCCGGCCGATGCCGGTGACGGTCGAGCCGTTGGAGGTCGGGCTGTTGTAGCTGACGCCGTTGATGGTCTTGGCGCCGCTGCCCTCGGCCAGCAGGTAGAAGAAGTGGTTGGCCACGCCCGAGGAGTAGTGGACGTCCACGTTGCCGACCCCGGAGTACCAGGAGTCCTTGGACGCGCCGTCCTTGGAGGGCTTGTCCATGTAGCGCAGCGGGGTGCCGTTGCCGTTGATGTTGAGCTTCTCGCCGATCAGGTAGTCCGGCACGTCCACCGGCAGGTTGGCGTACCACTCGACCATGGTGCCGAGGATGTCCGAGGTGGCCTCGTTGAGGCCGCCGGACTCGCCGGAGTAGATCAGCCCGGCGGTGGCCGAGGTGACGCCGTGGGTCATCTCGTGGCCGGACACGTCGATCGCGGTCAGCGGGTGGGTGTTGCCGGAGCCGTCCCCGTACGTCATGCAGAAGCAGGAGTCGTCCCAGAAGGCGTTGACGTAGTTGCTGCCGTAGTGCACCCGGCTGCTCGCGCCGACGCCGTTGTTCTTGATGCCGTTGCGGCCGAAGGTGTTCTTGTAGTAGTCCCAGGTGGCACCCGCGCCGAACTGGGCGTCCACCGCGGCGGACTGCGTGTTGGAGGGCAGGCCGTTGCCCCAGGCGTTGGTGGTGCTGGTGTAGAGCGCGTTCCCG
Source organism: Kitasatospora sp. NPDC092286 (assembly GCF_044755565.1). NCBI lineage: Bacteria > Bacillati > Actinomycetota > Actinomycetes > Kitasatosporales > Streptomycetaceae > Kitasatospora > Kitasatospora sp. NPDC092286. The sequence goes on from NZ_JBIVRD010000013.1 coordinate 86,896, forward strand.
TTGGCGGCGTTGCCGGTCCACTGGTTGCCGCGGGAGGCGTCCTTCAGCTGGTACGTCGAGCCGCTCTGGGTGGTGGTCAGCGTGACGGAGCCGACGTTGACGCCCTTGCCGGTCCCGGTCGCGGTCTGGATCTCCTCGTGCGCGGCGAGCACCGCGCCGGTGGCCGCGTCGGTGATCAGCCGCTGGCGGCTCGGCGTGCCGTCGGCCCGCAGGCCCTCGACCACGGTCTGGTAGGCGAGCCGCGGGCTGCCGTCGGCGGCCCAGACCACCAGGGTGGCCGCGCCGGCGCCGTCGACCCGGCTGATCGCCGCGTCCTCCTTGTCGGCCGCGATGCCGACGGTGGCCCGCACCGCGCCGGTCGCCTGGGTGGCGGCCGTGGCGGCGGAGAGCTTCGGGGTCAGGCTCGGCAGCGACAGCTGCCCGGCGAACGCCCGGTCCACCGAGGCTATCGAGCCGTTGGCCCGCTGGTGCACCACCAGGTCGCCGCCGATCACCTGGAGGCCGCCCAGGGTCCGCTCGTAGCGCAGGTGGCGGGTGCCGTTGGCGTCCACCACGGCGTCCTTGACGACCAGTTGCTCCTGGCCGCCGAGCGCGAGCGCCTTGGCCACCGGGCCGGTCTGCCCGCCCGCCAGGGCGATCAGCGCGTCGCGCTGCTGCGCCACCGAGGGGGTGGCGGCCTGGGCGGGAGCGGCGGCGACCTGGATGGCGCCGGCCAGCAGGGCGGTGGCGGAGAGTACGGCTCCGGCTGTCAGCTTTCGCTTCACGTACGGGGTCCCTTCCACGAAACCGCGTGTGCGCGGTCACGCCGCATACCGGGGCGCCGGGGTTGGCGCCGTGGGGCGGTAGGGCGCTGACGTGCTGCTCCCGTGCGGTTCTTGACGGCCGGTCGATGGGATGGGTGGGGGCGACGGCCGCCCAACGGGGCTTGGGCAGAAGCATGACAATGCAGGGGGTGAAAGGACAGGGCGCCTCCGGCGATTGGCCAGGTCTCGCCAGCGGGCGGTGCGGATGGTTCGGCAGGGGTGAATGCCCCGTTATCGGGCGGTTCGTCGGGCTGGCGGGATCCCGCCAGCGGCCACCCTTGCCGGTCCGGGCACCCGCTGCTACCGCGCGCCCGTTCCCCTCGGGGGCCGCCGCCACCGCGCCGGCGCCGAGACGCCCGGGGCCTCGTGGGCCCCGGGCGCCGTTCGCCCGGGCGTCAGTTGACGTTGACGCCGCTCCACGCGGCCGCCACCGCGTTGTACTCGGCGCTGCCCGCGCCGTAGAGGTCCGCCGCCGCGCTCAGGGTGCCGGTGCGGGCGGCCTTGTAGTTGGTGGTGGAGGTGAAGTAGACGGTCAGTGCGCGGTACCAGATCGCGGCGGCCTTGTCCCGGCCGATGCCGGTGACGGTCGAGCCGTTGGAGGTCGGGCTGTTGTAGCTGACGCCGTTGATGGTCTTGGCGCCGCTGCCCTCGGCCAGCAGGTAGAAGAAGTGGTTGGCCACGCCCGAGGAGTAGTGGACGTCCAGGCTGCCCACGCCGGAGGACCAGGAGTCGGCCGAGCCGCCGTCCTTGGAGGGCTTGTCCATGTAGCGCAGCGGGGTGCCGTTGTCGTTGAGGTCGATCTTCTCGCCGATCAGGTAGTCCGGCTTGTCGGAGGGCAGGTCGGCGTACCACTCGACCATGGTGCCGAAGATGTCCGAGGTGGCCTCGTTGAGGCCGCCGGACTCGCCCGAGTAGTTGAGGCCCGCGGTGGCCGAGGTGACGCCGTGGGTCATCTCGTGGCCGGCCACGTCCAGCGCGGTCAGCGGGTGGGTGTTGCCCACGCCGTCCCCGTACGTCATGCAGAAGCAGCTGTCGCTCCAGAACGCGTTGACGTAGTTCTTGCCGTAGTGGACCCGGCTGGTGGCGCCGACGCCGTTGTTCTTGATGCCGTTGCGGCCGAAGGTGTTCTTGTAGTAGTCCCAGGTGGCCGCCGCGCCGAACTGGGCGTCCACCGCGGCCGACTGGCCGTTGGCGACGGTGCCGTCGCCCCAGACGTTGTCGGCGTCGGTGTACAGGGTGCCGGAGCCGGAGGTGCGGCCCTTGAGGTCGCTGGTGGACTGGCCGCCGCGGGAGGCGTCCTTCAGCTGGTACGCCGAGCCGCTCTGGGTGGTGGTCAGCGGGACGTTGCCGACGAAGACGCCGGTGCCGGTGCCGCCGGCGGTCTGCACCTGCTCGTGGGTGGAGAGCACCTCGCCGGTGGCGGCGTCGGTGACCAGTTGCCGGCTGCTCGGGGTGCCGTCGGCGTGCAGGCCCTCGACCACGGTCTGGTAGGCCAGTCGCGGGTTGCCGTCGGCGGCCCAGACGACCAGCCTGGCGGCGCCGGTCCGGTGCACCTCCGTGAGCGGCGAGTCGTCCTTGTCGGCGGCGATGCCGACGGTGGCCTGCACCGCGCCGGCGGCCTGGGCGGCGGCCTTGTCGGCGGAGAGCTTCGGGGTGAGGCTGGGCACGCTGATCCGCGCGGTGACGGCCTTGTCCACCGACTTCAGCGCGCCGTCGGTGCCCTGGTGCACCACCAGGTCGCCGCCGAGGACGGGCAGGCCGGCGAAGGTGCGCTCGAAGCGGAGGTGCCGGGTGCCGTCCGGGTCCACCACCGCGTCCTTGGCGACCAGTTGCTCCTGGCCGCCCAGGGCGAGCGCCTTCGCCAGCGGTCCGGCCTGGCCGCCGGCCAGCGCGATCGCGGCGGCGTGCTGCTGCGCGGCCCGGGCCTGCGCGGTGGGCGTCGGACTGGCCTGGGCGATGCCGGTGCCGACCTGGATGACACCGGTGAGGAGGGCGGCGGCGGAGAGTACGGCGCCGACTGCGAGCTTTCGCTTCACGTACAGGTCCTTCCGGAGATACCGCGGGTGCGGGCGCGCCTCGTCCCGGGGTGCCGGGGTTGGCACCTGAGGGGCGGAACGGGCGCTGACGTGCTGCTCCGTGCGGTCGAGCGGCGGGCACCGGTGAGTGGGGCGGTGCCCGCCGGACGGGGCTGGGCGAAAGCATGACAATCCAACAAGTGAAATGACAGGTCTCGATCATCGATTGGCCAGGTCTCGCCAGTCCGGCGGATCGCCAACAGCGGGGCGAAACGGTCAAAACACCCGGCCGTTCGGTGGGTTACCGCCCGAACCGAGGCCTGATACCGGGCCGCGCGCCCGATCGGCGGCCGGCCGACGGCCGGTGCGGGCGGATTGGCGGGGGTTCACGCTCCCGCAATGTCCTGGTATGTACCTGTGGCCCCGGCTGGCGTGATCCCGCCACGCGTCACACTTGTCCACCATCAGGACGCCTGGTACCACCCGTCCCGCCCGCCGGTACGGTAAGGACGTGGCCAAGCCCCTCGCACTCGACTTCGACCCGATCGCCCGCGCCGACGAGCTGTGGACCCGCCGCTGGGGCGGAGTCCCCTCGATGGCGGCGATCACCTCGATCATGCGGGCGCACCAGATCCTGCTCTCCCGGGTGGACGCGGTGCTCAAGCCGTACGGGCTGACCTTCGCCCGCTACGAGGCGCTGGTGCTGCTCACCTTCAGCCGGACCGGCGAGCTCTCGCTCTCCAAGATCGGCGAGCGGCTGATGGTCCACCCGACCAGCGTCACCAACACCGTCGACCGGCTGGAGCGGGCCGGCCTGGTCGCCCGCCGGCCCAACCCGCTGGACGGTCGCGGCGTGCTCGCCGCCATCACCGACCGCGGCCGTGAGGTGGTCGAGGAGGCCACCCGGGAGCTGATGGCGATGGAGTTCGGCCTGGAGGAGTACGGCGCCGACCAGTGCCGCCAGGTGTTCGAACTGCTCCGCCCGCTGCGGGTGGCCGCGGGCGACTTCACCGGGCCGGACGCGGAGGCGGCGCGGTAGGAGCGGTGGAAGGCGCCCGGGGGCTGCGCGGCGGTACCCGTGAGGGCGGCTACCCTCGTTGGAGCGGTGCGCGGATCGGGGCGTACCGGCCGATCCTGCCGAGTGAGGCGATGAGAAGTATGAAGGCGACCCCCCTGCTGGGCTGGTACCGGGCCCTGGCCATTGCGACCGGTGTTGCGCTGCTGGTGTTCTGCGGCTTCATGGTCGCGAAGTACGGCTTCGACACGGCCGAGTCCGTCACCACCTATGTGGCGATGCTGCACGGCTACCTCTACATCGGGTACTTCGTGGTCACCTTCCTGCTCGGCCAGAAGCTCAAGTGGCCGCTGGGTCGGATGATCTTCACCCTGGCGGCCGGCTGCATTCCGTTCGCCTCCTTCGTCGCCGAGCGCCGTGTGGTGCGCGACGCCGTCGAGCGGCTGCCCGCCGGTGAGGCCCGCCAGCCGGCCGGCGTCTGACCGTACGCGTTCCCGAGGGCGCCTCTCCCGATCATGGGGAGGCGCCCTCGCGCATGTCCGGGGCGTGGCGTGGGCATCCTCCGACCCGTCGCCATCGACAAGTACTAGGACGTCCGAGTAAATTGGTAGGACGTCCTCATAGTTGTGCCGCCCCGGTACCGTGGCGGCCGTACGGAGCGGAGTTCGGGTCCATGGACGCCGAGGAGATCGAGCGCGGCCGGCAGCGCTGGCAGCAGCGGTACGACAGTGCCCGCAAGCGGGACGCGGACTTCACCACCCTCTCCGGTGACGAGGTCGAGCCGGTCTACGGCCCGCCCGCCGGGCAGGCCTACGAGGGCTTCGAGCGGATCGGCTGGCCGGGTGAGTACCCGTACACCCGGGGCCTGCACCCCACCGGCTACCGCGGGCGGACGTGGACGATCCGCCAGTTCGCCGGCTTCGGCAACGCCCGGCAGACCAACGAGCGCTACCGGATGATCCTGGAGGCGGGCGGCGGTGGCCTCTCGGTCGCCTTCGACATGCCCACCCTGATGGGCTACGACTCGGACGACGCCAAGTCGCTCGGCGAGGTCGGCCACTGCGGCGTGGCCATCGACTCGGCCGCCGACATGGAGGTGCTGTTCCAGGGCATCCCGCTGGGCGAGGTCACCACCTCGATGACGATCAGCGGCCCGGCCGTGCCGATCTTCTGCATGTACCTGGTCGCCGCCGAGCGCCAGGGGGTCGACCCGGCGGTGCTCAACGGCACCCTGCAGACCGACATCTTCAAGGAGTACATCGCCCAGAAGGAGTGGCTCTTCGCCCCCGAGCCGCACCTGCGCCTGATCGGCGACCTGATGGCGTACTGCGCCCGGGGCATCCCGGCGTACAAGCCGCTCTCCGTCTCCGGCTACCACATCCGCGAGGCCGGGGCCACGGCCGCGCAGGAGCTGGCGTACACCCTGGCGGACGGCTTCGCCTACGTCGAGCTGGGCCTCTCCCGCGGCCTGGACGTCGACGTCTTCGCCCCCGGCCTCTCCTTCTTCTTCGACGCGCACCTGGACTTCTTCGAGGAGATCGCCAAGTTCCGCGCGGCTCGCCGGATCTGGGCCCGCTGGATGCGCGACCGCTTCGGCGCGAAGACGGACAAGGCGCAGTGGCTGCGCTTCCACACCCAGACCGCCGGCGTCTCGCTCACCGCGCAGCAGCCGTACAACAACGTGGTCCGCACCGCCGTGGAGGCGCTGTCGGCCGTGCTCGGCGGCACCAACTCGCTGCACACCAACGCCCTGGACGAGACCCTGGCGCTGCCCTCCGAGCAGGCCGCCGAGATCGCCCTGCGCACCCAGCAGGTGCTGATGGAGGAGACCGGCGTCGCCAACGTGGCCGACCCGCTGGGCGGTTCCTGGTACGTCGAGGCGCTCACCGACCGGATCGAGGAGCAGGCCGAGGCGATCTTCCAGCGGATCCTCGACAAGGGCCGCGAGGACCACGGGATCGGGCCGATCACCTCCGGCATCCTGCGCGGGATCGAGGAGGGCTGGTTCACCGGGGAGATCGCCGAGGCGGCCTTCCAGTACCAGCAGGGGGTGGAGAAGGGCGAGAAGCGGGTGGTCGGTGTCAACTGCCATCCGCGCAGCGTCACCCCCGAGCTGGAGATCCTGCGGGTCAGCCACGAGGTGGAGCGCGAGCAGGTGCGGGTGCTGGCCGAGCGCAAGGCGGGCCGGGACGACGCGGCGGTACGGGCCGGGCTGGACGCGATGCTGGCGGCGGCGCGCTCGGGCGCGTCGATGATCCCGCCGATGCTGGACGCGGTGCGGGCCGAGGCCACCCTGGGCGAGATCTGCAACGCGCTGCGCGAGGAGTGGGGCACCTACCGGGAGTCCGCCTCCTTCTGACCCCGTCGGCGTCCGGAGCCGTCCCGCACGGGCGTGCGGGGCGGCTCCGCGCGTTCACGCGGCCGGCAGGCTGGGGAAGGGGCCGAGCAGCAGGCTGGTGAAGCGGCGGGTCCAGTCGGCGGTGATCGGCTCGCCGCTGACCAGGACGCGGTGCTCGACCGTCCCCGCGATGGTGTCGAAGATGATGTCGATCTCCTCGCAGGCCGCCGTCGGATCGCCGTCCGGGGCGAGTTCGCCGCGCGCCTGGGCGGCCGCCCGGCCCTGCCGGACCAGGTGCTTCTGCGGGTCGACGATCGCCTCCCGGATCCGCCGGCGCAGCTGCGGGTCGCGGGTGCCCTCGGCGAACAGCGCGAGCAGCGCCGCCTGGGTCTCGGGGCGGGCCAGCAGGTCCGCGAACTGGACCACCACGGCCTCGATGTCGGCCCGCAGGCTGCCCAGGTCGGGCATGACCAGCTCGTCGAAGAGGCTGGCCACGGCGTCCACCACCAGCTCGTTCTTGGACGGCCAGCGCCGGTACAGGGTGGTCTTGGCGACCTTGGCGCGGGTGGCGACGTGGCCCATGGTCAGTCCGCCCCAGCCGAGTTCGGCCAGGGTCTCGCGGGTGGCGTCCAGGATCGCCAGATCGGCGGCGGCGCTGCGCGGGCGCCCCTTGGCTCTGGTCGCGGCGCCGTCGGGGCTCCCCGGGGCCTCCCGGGCCGCCGCGGCTGCTGGGGGGTGCTCCCGGACTGCCGGGTGCTCCGGGGTCAAGGGGGGCTGGGCGGCCGACACCGGGCCTCCTTGCGATCTACTGGTAAGTAACTTGGGTGGGGCTGGTAACGGTAGCGACTGTTCGCCGTCCGGGGCAGCCGGGGTGCCGGGGAAAGTGGGGCAGCTCACGTCCCGGGATGGCCGACGGGGCTTGCGGCGGGGGCCCTCGATCCAGTTACGCTACGGCTCGTAGCGAAAGCAGTGACAACCAGGCGCCGCGACCCGTGGGACGGGAGCGGCGCGGGTGCGGGTGGGGATCCGCGCCGAACGGTTCAGGCTACCTGGTACGGGGCCGCCCGTCAGGGAACGGAAGCCGCGCAGCCCGCGCGGAGGGATTTCCCGGCGGTTGGTGCCCGTCGGCGGTGCGGACGGGGGAGGATGGTGCCATGCAGCCACGGAATTCGCGTCCCAACAGCTCCGCCCTGCGCGGTGCGGTCGACCTCGCCGCAGTGAAGGCAGCCGGCGAGGCTGCCCAGAAGGCCGAGCAGGCCAGGGCCGAGCGGGCCCGTCAGGCGGCCGCCGCCGAAGCGGCCGGAGTCGCCCCGGCCCCGCTTGCCTACGAGCTCGTCATCGATGTCACCGAGGACACCTTCGAGGCCGAGGTCGTCCAGCGCTCCACCGAGGTTCCGGTCGTCATCGACTTCTGGGCCGAGTGGTGCGGGCCCTGCAAGCAGCTCAGCCCGATCCTGGAGCGCCTGGCCGAGGAGTACGCCGGCCGGATCGTGCTCGCCAAGATCGACGTGGAGGCCAGCCCGCAGCTCTCCCAGCAGTTCGGCATCCAGGGCATTCCGGCCGTGATGGCCGTCGTGGCCGGGCAGTTGGTGCCGCTGTTCCAGGGGGCCGAGAGCGAGGCCAACGTCCGCAAGGTGCTGGACCAGCTGATCCTGGTCGCCGAGCAGCGCTTCGGCGTGGCCGGCGGCGCGGCGGTGCCCGGCGCGGTCCCCGGCGAGGCCGCCGCCCCGTACCTGCCGGAGGACCCGGCGCTGGCCGCCGCCCACGAGGCGCTGGACCGGGGTGACCTCGGCGGTGCCGTCCAGGCCTACCGGAACGTCCTGGTCGACCAGCCGGGCAACACCGAGGCCAAGCTCGGGCTGGCCCAGGCGGAACTGCTGCGCCGGGTGGAGCGGCTCAACCCGCAGGACGTCCGCGCGGCGGCCGCGGCCGACCCGAAGAACGTCGCGGCGCAGCTGGACGCGGCCGACCTGGACCTGGTGGGCGGACACGTCGAGGACGCCTTCGGGCGCCTGGTGGACACCGTCGGCCGGACCTTCGGCGACGACCGGGACACCGCCCGGGTGCGGCTGCTGGAGCTGTTCGAGGTGATCGGCACGACGGACCCACGGGTGACGGCGGCGCGTACCGCGCTGGCCCGCGTCCTGTTCTGACGGCCCTTCCGACCCCGCTCTGACGCGCCCTCGCCGGCACGCCGAATGACCTGCGGTGTCGCTGGCGATTTGGCGACAATCCGGTCATCGCGTCAGAGGTTTACCAAATCTTGACAACACCCGTGGACGGTCACTTCAGGTGACCGTCCACGGGTGTTTCGCTGGCGTTTCCGGGGGATTTGGCCGTTACGAATTCTTCAAGAGGTCACGCAGAGTGTTCAGGTGGCCAATGTCATGATCATTACCGCCCGATGTTGGATTACCCGTCAGTAATGAACCCCTTGTGCTTCGCCCGGGATTCCAGCACGATCGGCGACGCCCGGTCCCAGACTCCACCCCCTCCGACAGCCGGTCGGCGGGCGGAGCGCGGGATCCCCACCGGGTGAGCCGTCGGCCATGGCCGACGGCAGGGAGGGCAGGGGGGTATCCGCGGTCCCACGGCGGTTCCTGTCCTTCGTCCGGCCGCGCGGCCCGCGCGGTCGCTGGTTGTCGCTCGGGGGTGATCGCCGATGTCGTCGGCCCTGCCCGCCGCCTCGCAAGGGCGGCCGGCGAAGGGACGGGAGTGCCGCCGTGTGCCGGCCGCTCCCGGGTCCGACGACGCCTGCGGCGCTCTTCGCTACCGAGGACGTAGCTCTCTCCCATCCCAGGCCCCCCGCGGTGCGGGACGCACCGCCGGTGAGCCGGAGATGTACGTCCTAGAAGGAGGACTCGCATGTCCCAGACCTACGGCAAGACCCGTTGGAAGCGCTTCGCCCTGGTGATGGTGCCCAGTCTCGCGGCCACCGCCGCGGTCGGCGTCAGCCTGGCGAACAACGCGCTCGCCGCTTCGTTCAGCGTCTCCGGCCAGCAGTTCAAGGTCACCGCGGAGGAGCTGCACGGCCAGAACTTCGCGCAGTTCGGTTCGATCGACGCCGAGGTCAACGGCACCCCGCACCCGATCGCGGTGTCGGCCTTCGACTCGGCCACGATCAAGGGCCTCTGCCAGTCGGTGGTGACCGACCCGAACATCATCCCGGGCCTGCCGTGGAAGCTGCCGAAGATCACCTTGCGTCTTGAGGCCGGCCAGAGCGACGACCCGGCGCGGCAGGTTTCCGCGAAGAACCTGCTGATCGACCTGGACTCACTCAACGCCGACGCCGAGTTCACCAACATCAACATCGGTCAGGACGCCTCCACCCTGAAGGGCCAGGCGACCGCGGGCTGGAAGTCGGCGCTCGGCACCGGCAAGCCCTCCGGCGGGGTCGGCTTCGCCCAGGCCGCCGAGAAGGCCGACCTGACCAACGTGCAGCAGACCGCCTGGGCCACCTCGGCCGGCACCTTCAAGCTCCAGGGCCTGAAGCTCGCGCTGCACACCGACGGCGGGCACGAGTGCTACTGAGGCGTGTCTGACACGCCCTGGCCGCCGACCGGTGGCGGGCGCTGTGCCCGGCGCCGGTCGGCGGCATCGGGGGACCGGGGATGGTGCGCGCGCCGCCCCCGGTCCTCCCCGTCCCGTTCCCTCCCTCGTTCACACCATCGAGGAGCTGCACCGTGTCCAGCGCCCTTGCCGAGCTGCGGCCCGCCGAGCACGAGCACCCCGCCCAGTGGCTGCGCCGGGTGTTCCGCAACTTCCGCCGGTCCCGCCCGTTCTACGGCGGCCTGCTGGCCATGATCGCCGGCGTGCCGATCATGTACTTCCCGTACGCCAAGCTGTCGTTGAGCGGGATGACGATGACCATGGCGACCACGGCGGGAGCCGGGTCCCTGATCATCGGGGTCCTGCTGATCGTGCTCGGGCTGACCGCCTGGTTCCAGCCGGCCATCCGGGTCTTCGCGGGGGTCGCCACCACCCTGCTCGTGCTGGTCTCGATCCCGGTCTCCAACCTGTCCGGCTTCGGTACGGCGCTGCTTCCGGGCCTGATCGGCGGCGGGCTGATGTTGGCCTGGGCGCCGCTGCCGCTGCCGGAGCCGGAGGCCGAGGCGGCCGTCGCCGAGACCGCCATGGCGCAGAGCACCGCCGCCGAGAGTGCCACCGCGCCGCTCCCGGCCGTCCCCGCGCAGGCCGCGCCGCCGGCCCCGGACGCGGCCCCGGCCCAGTCCGTCGAGGGCACCGTCCCGTCGCGGACCGGTGACGCCGAGGAGGGGCGGTGACCGAGCCGCAGGAGCAGCCGGAACAGCGCTCGGCACGGCACGCGGCGCCCCGGACGCCCGCCCGGGTCCGGCTGAGAGGCCGTGCGCTGGCGATGGCCGCGGTGCCGACCGCGTTGCTGATGGCCGCCGCCTACACGCCGAGCCCGGCCGTCGCCGAGCCCTCGGGCGGCAAGCCGTGCGCCACCGCGCCGGAGAGCGTCCCGGACGTCGCGCCGGTGGAGGAGACGCCCGTCCCCAAGAGCGAGCTGCCCGAGCCGCCGGGCCCGTCCGCGACGCCCACCGGAGCGCCGACGACGGCTCCGACGACCGTGCCGACGCAGGTGCCGACGACCGCTCCCTCGACCGCTCCCACGGCGCCGGCCCCGACCGACACCCCGACCGACACCCCGACCGCCGCCGGCGGCGCCGGTACCGCCGCCCCGGCCGGGCTCGTCGACGACCTCCTCGGCGGAGTCACCCACCTGGCCGACCCGGGCGGTTCGCCCGGTCCGACGGCGGGTGCCACCGCCACGCCACCGGCCTCCGGCCCGAGCGCCACGACCGCCCCGACCGCCGCCGCCCGCGCGGCGGACCCGGTCCAGCCCCCGCAGCCGCCGGCCTCGTCCACGCCCACCGCCGACGGCGGCCCGACCGCCGCGCCGTCGTCCACGCCGTCGTCCACGACTTCGCCGCAGGCCTCGTCCGGCCCGAAGGCGCCCGGCGGCGGCAAGGCGAGCCCCAGGACGGCGCCGTCCGCCGCCCCGTCCGCCGCCTCCGGCTCGCCGAGCGCCAACCCCAACTGCGCGGTGGACGCCCGCGGTCTGACGGCCGGCGCGGCCGCGCCCGGGCACGTCGTCCCGGAGCAGAACTGGACCCTGCGGTCCAGCCGGCTGGGCCTGCACGGCGCGGTCTTCCACGGCGTCTACGACGTGAAGACGCCCACCGGCACCAAGCGGGTGCTGAAGTTCGTGGTCGACACCGTGGACATCGAGAACCTCGACATGTCGACGCTGGAGGGCAACGGCAAGACCTTCCACGTCAAGAGCGCCGACGGTTCGACCTCGACCATGCGCAAGGGCGCGGTCACCATGTACGTGGAGCGGCTCTCCGGCCACCTCTCGAAGGTGCTCGGCCTCCCGCTGCCGATCGACCTGGGCGAGCTCACCCTCACCCCGGACACCCTGCCGCGCTGGCTCTACGACCTGATCGGATCCGTCCCGGTCCCGCTGGACCTGGAGCTGACCGGCGTCACCGCCAAGCAGGCCGGCCAGTTCGGCGGCACGCTCCGGATCCCGGGCATGCGGCTGTACAACGACGACGAGCCCTACAGCAACACCTGACAACGCCCGTGGGGCGGCCCCTCCACAGTGGAGGAGCCGCCCCACGGGGCGTTCTGCGGACCGGGTGTCACTCGCTCCGGGTGCCCAGGTGGTGCACCTGGACCATGTTGGTGTTGCCGGGGATGCCGGGCGGCGAGCCGGCGGTGACGATGACGGTGTCGCCCTCGCCCAGCTGGCCCATGCTCAGCAGCTCGCGGTCGACCTGCGCGACCATCTCGTCGGTGGTCTCGACCTGCTCGGTGACGTGCGCCTCGACGCCCCAGCTCAGCGAGAGCTGGTTGCGGGTGGCGTTGTCCGGGGTGAACGCGATCACCGGGATCGGCGAGCGGTACCGGGAGAGCCGGCGCGCGGTGTCACCGGACTTGGTGAACGCGATCAGCGCCTTGCCGTTGAGGAAGTCGCCCAGCTCGCACGCGGCGCGGGCGATCGAGCCGCCCTGGGTGCGCGGCTTGCGGCCCGGGTTCAGCGGCTGGAGGCCGTGCGAGAGCAGCTCCTCCTCGGCCTTCTCGGCGATCCGGCTCATGGTGCGGACGGTCTCGACCGGGTACTTGCCGACGCTCGACTCGGCGGACAGCATGACCGCGTCGGTGCCGTCCAGGATGGCGTTGGCGACGTCGGAGACCTCGGCGCGGGTCGGGCGCGAGGCGTGGATCATCGACTCCATCATCTGGGTGGCGACGATGACCGGCTTGGCGTTCCGGCGGGCCAGGGTGATCAGCTGCTTCTGGACCAGCGGCACCCGCTCCAGCGGGTACTCGACGGCCAGGTCGCCACGGGCCACCATGATGGCGTCGAAGGCGAGGACGATCTCCTCCATGGCCTCGACGGCCTGCGGCTTCTCGATCTTGGCGATGACCGGCACGCGGATGCCGACCTCGTCCATGACCTCGTGGACGTCCTTGATGTCGTCCGCGTTGCGGACGAAGGAGAGCGCGACCATGTCGACGCCCAGCCGCAGCGCGAAGCGCAGGTCGTCCTTGTCCTTCTCGGACAGGGCCGGCACGTTCACGGCCGCGCCGGGGAGGTTGATGCCCTTGTTGTTCGAGAGCACGCCGCCCTCGACGACCACGGTCTTCACCCGCGGGCCGTCGACGCTGACGACCTCCAGGGCGATGACGCCGTCGTTGATCAGGATCGGGTCGCCGGCCTTGACGTCGCCCGGCAGGCCCTTGTAGGTGGTACCGCAGATGTGCTGGTCACCGGGGACGTCCTCGGTGGTGATGGTGAACTCGTCGCCGTTGTCGACGGTCACCGGACCGTTGGCGAAGGTCGCCAGACGGATCTTGGGACCCTGGAGGTCGGCAAGGACGCCGATGGCCTTGCCGGTGTCCTCCGAGACCTGGCGGACCTTGTGGTACCGCTCCTCGTGGTCCGCGTGGGTGCCGTGGCTCATGTTCAGTCGGGCGACGTTCATGCCCGCCTCGACGATGGCCTTCAGCTGTTCGTAGGAGTCCGTCGCCGGACCCAGGGTGCAGACAATTTTCGCTCGGCGCATATGGATCAGTCTATCCGTTCGTGTTATAGGTGCATTCGGCACGAATCGTGAGGAATCGCCGACGAAGGATTCCGGGAGCCGAGACGACGGCGTGTCATTCCCCGGACTGCCGGTGTACCAGGGCGAACGCCTGTCGGGCGATCTCCAGCTCCTCGTCGGTGGGCACCACCGCGACCGCCACCCGCGCGTACGGGGGCGAGATGATCCGGGCCTCACCGGAGCGCACCGAGTTGAGCTCGGGGTCCACCGCGATGCCCAGTTCGTCCAGTCCGGCCGTGGCCGCCGCGCGCACCGGCGCCGCGTTCTCGCCGACGCCCGCCGTGAAGGCGATCGCGTCCACCCGGCCGAGCACCGCGTAGTAGCCGCCGATGTACTTGCGCAGCCGGTGGATGTAGGCGTCGAAGGCGAGCCCGGCGTCCGCGTCGCCCTCCTCCGCCCGGCGCATGATCTCGCGCATGTCGTTGTCGCCGCACAGGCCGAGCAGGCCGCTGCGGCGGTTGAGCAGGTCGTCGATCTCGTCGATGGAGAGCCCGCCGACCCGGTGCAGGTGGAACACCACGCCCGCGTCGATGTCGCCCGAGCGGGTGCCCATCACCAGGCCCTCCAGCGGGGTCAGGCCCATCGAGGTGTCCAGGCAGCGCCCGCCGCCGACCGCCGAGGCGGAGGCGCCGTTGCCCAGGTGCAGCACGATCACGTTCACCTCGGCCGGGTCCTTGCCGAGCAGCCGGGCGGTGGCCCGCGAGACGTACTGGTGGGAGGTGCCGTGGAAGCCGTAGCGGCGCACCCGGTGCTCGTCCGCGACCGCCTTGTCCACCGCGTACCGGGCCGCGTACTCCGGCATCGAGGCGTGGAAGGCGGTGTCGAAGACGGCGACCTGGGGCAGGTCCGGGCGCAGGGCACGGGCCACCTCGATGCCGGTGATGTTCGCCGGGTTGTGCAGCGGCGCCACCGGGATCAGCCGGCGGATCTCCTTGAGCACGTCGTCGGTGATCACCGTCGGCTCGGTGAACCGCAGTCCGCCGTGCACCACCCGGTGGCCGATCGCGGCCAGCTGGGGGGAGTCCAGTCCGAGGCCGTCGGCGGCGAGCTCCTCGGCGACGGCCTTCAGCCCGGCGTCGTGGTCGGGGAAGACCTGGAGGGTCTCCCGCCGCTGGCCGGAGCGCGGGGTGTGCACCAGCCGGCCGTTCGCCTCGCCGATCCGCTCGACCAGTCCGGAGGCCAGCCGGGCGCCGTCGAGCATGTCGATCAGCTGGTACTTCACCGACGAGGAGCCGGCGTTCAGGACGAGGACACGGGTGCCGCCACTCATGCCTGGGCTCCTTCGGTGCGGCCCTGTGCCTGGATCGCGGTGATCGCGACCGTATTGACGATGTCCTGGATCAGGGCGCCGCGCGAGAGGTCGTTGACGGGCTTGCGCAGCCCCTGGAGGACGGGGCCGACCGCCACCGCGCCGGCCGAGCGCTGGACCGCCTTGTAGGTGTTGTTGCCGGTGTTGAGGTCCGGGAAGATCAGCACGGTGGCCCGGCCGGCCACCGAGGAGCCCGGCAGCTTGGTGGCCGCGACATGGGCGTCCACCGCCGCGTCGTACTGGATCGGGCCCTCGACCAGGATGTCCGGGCGCAGCTCGCGGACCAGTTCGGTGGCCTTGCGGACCTTGTCCACGTCGGCGCCCGAGCCGGAGGTGCCGGTGGAGTAGGAGAGCATCGCGACCCGCGGCTCGACGCCGAACTGGGCGGCGGTGGCGGCGGACTGGATGGCGATGTCGGCCAGCTGCTGGGCGTCCGGGTCGGGGTTGACCGCGCAGTCGCCGTAGACCAGCACCTTGTCGGCCAGGCACATGAAGAAGACCGAGGAGACGATCGCGGCGCCCGGCGAGGTCTTGATCACCTCGAAGGCGGGCCGGATGGTGGCGGCGGTGGAGTGCACCGCGCCGGAGACCATGCCGTCGGCGATGCCCTCCTGGACCATCAGGGTGCCGAAGTAGCTCACGTCCGTGACGACGTCCAGCGCCAGCTCGACGGTCATCCCCTTGTGGGCGCGCAGCCTGGCGTACAGCTCGGCGAACTGCCGGCGCAGCGGGCTGGTGGCCGGGTCGACGATCCGCACCTGGACGCGGTCGGCGGCCGGGTCTCCCCCCGGCTGCGGGAGGGTGATGCCGAGGCTCGCGGCCTTGCGGCGGACGGCGTCGGTCTCGCCGAGCAGGGTGAGGTCGCAGATGTTGCGGCGGAGCAGGATCTCGGCCGCGCGCAGCACCCGCTCCTCGGTGCCCTCGGGCAGCACCACGTGCCGGCGGGCGGACCGGGCGCGCTCCAGCAGCTCGTGCTCGAACATCATCGGGGTGACCCGCTCGGACCGGCCGACCTCGATCCGGTTGGTCAACTCGGCGGTGTCCACGTGCAGTTCGAAGAGGCCGAGGGCGATCTCGGCCTTTCGCGGGCTGGCCGCGGAGAGCTTGCCCTCCAGGTGGGTGAGGGCGGCGGCGGTGATCCAGCTGCCCTCGGGGACGACCGCGACCGGGGTGCCGGGGGCGAGCCGGGCGGCCAGTGCCATGACGTTCGGGCCGGGGTGCTGGCCGAGCGTCAGCATGACGCCGGCGATCGGCGGGGCACCGGCGGCGTGTGCGGCCAGCGAGCCGATCAGCAGGTCGGCGCGGTCCCCGGGGGTGACCACCAGGGCGCCCTCGGTCAGTGCGTCCAGGAAGGTCGGCAGCATGGCGCCGCCGAAGACGAACCCGCGGACGTCCCGGGCCAGGCCGGCCGCGTCGCCGGTCAGGACGTCGGCGCCGGTGGCCTCGATCAGCTGGGCGACGGTCGGCGCGGCCAGCGCCGGCTCCTCAGGGATGACGTAGGCGGGGATCGGCAGCTTCTCGGTGAGCGTGCGCTGGATCCGCTGCTTGGCGCCGGGGGCGACCCGGTTGGCGATCATCGCCAGGGTCGCGCAGCCGAGGTCGGTGTACGCGCGGTGGGCGTTGCGGACCTCGGCGATCACGGCCTCGGCGTCCTCGGCGTGGCCGCCGACCACCGGGAGGACGGCGGCGCCGAACTCGTTGGCGAGCCGGGCGTTGAAGGCCAGCTCGTCCGGGATGTTGGTGTCGGCGAAGTCGGTGCCGAGCACCAGCACCGCCTGGCAGTGCCGTTCCAGCGCCCGGAACCGGTCGACCAGGGTGGAGACCAGCTCGTCCTGGCCGTGGGTGGCCTGGAACGCGGCGGCCTCCTCGTAGGTGAGGCCGTACAGCTCGGCGGAGGGCAGGTCGAGCCGGTAGCGGGTGCGCAGCAGCTCCACGACGTGGTCGGAGCCGGATTCGCCGGGGGCGGGCGCGTGGACGAGCGGCCGGAACACCCCGACCCGGTCCACCTGGCGGGTGAGCAGTTCCATGACCCCGAGTTCGACCGCCTGGCGGCCGTCCCCCCGGTCGATACCGGTCACGTACACGCTGCGCGCCACGTGGGTGTCTCCGTCCCGTCGTCCCATGCCGTCGTCACCAGTGACCATACCTTCGCATTTAGGACAGGTGTACGCATGCGCGTGAAGCCGAAGGAGGCAAGGGACGGAGGTCCCTTCCGGGGCTGTCGTGTGGTCCCGCGACCCGTCGCCGCGCCACGTCGCCGGCACCGTCCACCGGGAGGAGCTCGCCGAGTTCATCACCTGTGACCAGGAGCCGGCCAGGGCCGCGGCCGATCTCGGCTTCCCGGTGGCGGCTCCGGTGTGACGGAACGCCCCGCCCGGGGCGGGCCCGGGCCGGCCGGTACGGGACGCAACGGTCCGGCACCGGCCGGCGGGCCGGGTCAGACCGGGCGGAGCCAGAGGGTGGCGAGGGGCGGGAGGACGAGTTCGGCGCTGCGGGGCTGGCCGTTCCAGGGGGTGGGTTCGGCCTTCACCGGGCGGGAGTTGCCGAGGCCGCTGCCGCCGTAGGTCTCGGCGTCGGTGTTCAGCACCTCCTCCCAGAGCTGGTCGCGGCCGGCCAGGGCGGGCAGGCCGACCCGGTGGCCGTGCCGGACGACCGGGGAGAAGTTGCAGACGGCGACCAGCGGGGTGCCGTCGGCGGCGTAGCGGACGAAGGAGAGCAGGTTGTCCTCGGCGGCGCCGCCGTCGAGCCAGCGGAAGCCGTCCGGGGTGGTGTCCTGCTCCCAGAGCGCGGGGCTGGCGCGGTAGGTGCGGTTGAGGTCGCGGACGAGGTCCCGGACGCCGCGGTGGTCGCCGGCCGCCGGCCACTGCTCGTCGAGCACCCACCACTGCGGGCCCTGCTCGTGGTCCCACTCCGCGCCCTGGGCGAACTCCTGCCCCATGAAGAGGAGTTGCTTGCCCGGGTGGGCCCACATGAAGCCCAGGTAGGCGCGGTGGTTGGCGCGCTGCTGCCACCAGTCGCCGGGCATCTTGGAGATCAGCGCCTGCTTGCCGTGCACCACCTCGTCGTGCGAGATCGGCAGGATGTAGTTCTCCGAGTAGGCGTACACCATCGAGAAGGTGATCTCGTTGTGGTGGTACTTGCGGTGCACCGGCTCCTTGGACATGTAGACCAGCGAGTCGTGCATCCAGCCCATGTTCCACTTCAGCCCGAAGCCGAGGCCGCCGTTGTCGGTGGGCCGGGTGACGCCGTCCCAGGCGGTCGACTCCTCGGCGATGGTGACCACGCCGGGGCAGCGCCGGTAGACGGTGGCGTTCATCTCCTGGAGGAACGCGGCCGCGTCCAGGTTCTCCCGGCCGCCGAACCGGTTGGGGGTCCAGCCGCCGTCCTCGCGGGAGTAGTCGAGGTAGAGCATCGAGGCGACGGCGTCCACCCGCAGGCCGTCGATATGGAACTCCTCGCACCAGTACACCGCGTTGGCGACCAGGAAGTTGCGGACCTCGGTGCGGCCGTAGTCGAACTCCAGCGTCCCCCAGTCGGGGTGCTCGGCGCGCTGCGGGTCGGCCGGTTCGTACAGCGGCTCGCCGTCGAAGCGGGCGAGCGCGAAGTCGTCCTTGGGGAAGTGCGCCGGCACCCAGTCGACGATCACCCCGATGCCGTGCCGGTGCAGGGTGTCGACCAGGTACCGGAAGTCGTCCGGGCCGCCCAGCCGCGCGGTGGGGGCGTAGTAGCCGGAGACCTGGTAGCCCCAGGAGCCGCCGAAGGGGTGCTCCATCACCGGCATCAGCTCCACATGGGTGAAGCCCAGGTCCCTGAGGTAGCCCGGGAGCTCCTCGGCGATCTCCCGGTAGCCGGTGAGGTCGGGCCGCCAGGACGGCAGGTGCAGCTCGTACACCGACATCGGGGCCCGGTGGTGGGCGGTGCGGGCCCGGTGGGCCATCCAGTCGCCGTCCTGCCAGCGGTACGCGGAGGAGGTGACGACGGAGGCGGTGCCGGGCGGGCACTGGGCGGCGCGGGCCAGCGGGTCGGCCTTGTCGAGCACCCAGCCCTGCCGGGTGTGGATCTCGTACTTGTACTGGGTGCCCTCGGCGAGGCCGGGCACGAACAGCTCCCAGATGCCGGACGAGCCGAGCGAGCGCATCGGGTGCCCGGTGCCGTCCCAGTGGTTGAAGTCGCCGATCAGCCGGACGCCGACGGCGTTCGGCGCCCAGACCGCGAACGCGGTGCCGTCCACCCCGTCGACGGTGCGCACATGCGAGCCGAGGGCCTGCCAGAGCTGCTCGTGCCGGCCCTCGGAGATGAGGTGGAGGTCCAGCTCGCCGAGGGTGGGCGGGGTGCGGTAGCCGTCGGGCTGGACCAGCGGCTCACCGCCGGGGTAGGTCACCAGCAGCCGGTAGTCGGGCAGTTCGGTGCCGGCCAGCAGGCCGGTGAAGAGCCCGTTCTGCTGGTGGGTGAGCTCGGCGGGGCCGTGGGCGGTCTCCACCACCACGCGCTCGGCGAACGGGCGCAGGACCCGGATGGCGGTGCCGCCGTGCACAGGGTGGGCGCCGAGCAGGGCGTGCGGGTCGTGGTGCTCGCCGCGGAGCAGCCGGTCCACCTCGGCCGGTGGCAGCGGTGCCTCGGGCAGCCGCAGGGTGCCGGTGGGCACGGCGGCGGTCGCGGTGGCCGGGGCGACGGGAGCGGCACCGGAGGGCGTGGCGCCGGTGGGTACGGCGTTGGAGCGCACGGCACAGGAGGGCGCAGCGTTGGTGGGCACGGCGTCGGCAGCCGGCGTGCGGGCGGTCGCCGACGGCCGCGGTTCGGCCGACCGGGCCGTCACGGGTTCGCGCTGGGGGGAGTCCGCGTCCGCCAGGAAGGTGGCTGGCACGGGGCGGGTGGTGCGGCCGGGCGGGTCGAGCGGCGTCACGGCGGGGTCCTCCTGCGGAATCGGATGGCCGCGGGATCGTCGGCGGCGGGGTGGGCTTTCTCCGGGGCGGGCGGGCAGGCGTGGGTACGGAAGGCGCGGAAGCGGGGGGTGCTCAGACGGTCAGCGCGAGGCGGTTGATCGCGGCCAGCGGGATCGGCAGCCAGCCGGGCCGGTGCCGGGCCTCGTAGACCACCTCGTACACCGCCTTGTCGATCTCCAGGGCGCGCATCAGCTCCGGCGAGGCGGCCGGGTCGGTGCCGCCGCCGGCGGTGTAGCCGGCGCAGAAGGCGGTGCGGTTGCGCTGGGCCCAGGCGGCGGCGAGGTGGGCCAGCTCCGGGTCGGCCGGCCCGCCGGCCAGCAGGTGGGCGGCGGCGTAGTCGAAGGAGCGCAGCATCGCGGCGACGTCGCGCAGCGCCGTCTGCGGCTCGCGGCGCTCGGCGACGGACTTGGCCGGCTCGCCCTCGAAGTCCAGCAGCACCCAGCCGTGCGGGGTGCGCATGGCCTGGCCGAGGTGCAGGTCGCCGTGGATGCGCTGGACCGGCAGGCCGTCCGGGTGGGCGTCGGCGAGCTGCTGGAAGGCGGTGCGCAGGGCGGCCCGGTAGCGCAGCAGGCCGGGGACGGCGGCGACCGCGCTGTCCAGCCGGTCGGCCATCGCGGTGGCCAGCTGCCGGGTCTGGGCGCGGTCCAGCCGGGCGACCGGCATCGAGCGGGCCAGCACCCGGTGCACCTCGGCGGTGGCCCGGCCGAGCCGGTGCGCCTCGATCGCGAAGTTGCCGGGGGAGCGGTCGCCCTTGAGCCGGCCGACCTGGTCCAGCGCCAGCTCCCAGCCGTCCTCGGCCTCCGGCAGATAGCGCTGGAGCAGTCCGAGGGTGGCGGGTTCGGCGCGTTCCAGCCGGCTCTCGAACCAGGCGGCGACCCGGGGGATGCGGGTGGAGCCGGCCCGGGAGAGCGCGAGCGAGAGCTCCAGGTCGGGGTTGGTGCCGGGGTGGATCCGGCGGAACAGCTTGAGGATGTAGGAGGTGCCGTAGATGACCGAGCTGTTGGACTGCTCGGCGGTGGAGGCGCGGCCGGGGAGGTTGGCGGGCAGTCCGGAGCCCGGGGTGCGGCGGAACGAGAGGGAGCCGAACCGGTCGCCGGTGGCGAGATGCTCCAGCAGCCGCCCGGTCAGCTCGGGGTCGTGCACGGCGTCGTAGAGCGTCGCGCCGTCGTACGGGCCCTGGCTGAGGCGGCCGAGTACGGCGGTCGGTTCGATGTCCGAGGGGCCTTCCGAGCGGATGCCGAGCAGCAGTTGGTAGATGTCCCCGTGGGGCGCGCCGGCGGTGGTGGCGTGCTCGACCCGCAGCAGCAGGTGCAGCAGGGCGGGGTCGCCGACCTGGAGCGGGGTGCCGACCGCCGGGGTGAGGCCGGTGATGGGCCGGCCCTTGCCGGCGTACCAGCGCTGGGTCGGGAGCCATTCGGCGATCAGCGGCAGGGCTGCCTGGACGAGTTCGCTGACCCCCAGGGCGGTTCTCCGGGCCCCGGTGCCGCGCGCGCCCACCGGCGCGGCGGAACCGGCGGGGGTGTCGCGGTGAACGTGGGCTTGAGAACGGGAGGTTTCGGACATGACTCCCTTTCCCCGGAAGCGGGCGGACTGCCCGACGGGTCTGGCCGGGTCCGTCAGTCTTCCGGAATTCGGCGGCGCGGCGGCGACGGCACGCGAGCGGGGCTCAGGTGTCACGCCTTCGTGTGGGTGGCCGTTGGGCTGTTCTCCGTACGCGGTGGTCCGAAGACCTCCGGGGGCGCGGGGTCAAACTCCCGCGCCCCCGGGAGGTTTGGTGCGGTCGGTGGTGCGGAATGTGCTGAGGGGGTGCAGCGGAGGTGCCGGGGCGGCTCTGGCGGATCGTTACTTCGACCGCCTGGTCCCGCTCAGGCGCGGGGGCTGCCGGAGCTGGAACCAGTAGAAGCCGTGCCCGGCGAGGGTCAGCAGGTACGGCCACTCGCCGATCGAGGGGAAGCGCACCCCGCCGATCAGCTCGACCGGGTACCGTCCTCCGTACTGCCGCAGGTCCAGTTCGGTCGGTTGCGCGAACCGGGAGAAGTTGTTCACGCACATGACCAGGTCGCCCTCGTGCTCGCGCACGAAGGCCAGCACGGCGGGGTTGCTGGAGGGCAGTTCGGTGTACGTGCCGAGGCCGAACGCCGGGTTGAGCTTGCGGATCTCGATCATGCGACGCGTCCAGTGCAGCAGCGAACTCGAACTGCTCTGCTGCGCCTCGACGTTGGTCACCTGGTAGCCGTACACCGGGTCCATGATGGGCGGCAGACTGAGCCTGCCCGGGTCGGCGGAGGAGAAACCCGCGTTGCGGTCCGGCGTCCACTGCATCGGCGTGCGGACGCCGTCCCGGTCGCCCAGCCAGATGTTGTCGCCCATGCCGATCTCGTCGCCGTAGTAGAGCACCGGCGAGCCCGGCAGGGAGAGCAGCAGGGCGGTGAACAGCTCGATCTGGTTGCGGTCGTTCTCCAGCAGCGGGGCGAGCCTGCGGCGGATGCCCACGTTGGCCCGCATCCGAGGGTCCTTGGCGTACTCCGCGTACATGTAGTCGCGCTCCTCGTCGGTGACCATCTCCAGGGTCAGCTCGTCGTGGTTGCGCAGGAAGATGCCCCACTGGCAGCCGTGCGGGATGCGCGGGGTCTTGGCGAGGATCTCCGAGACCGGGTAGCGCGACTCCCGGCGGACCGCCATGAAGATCCGCGGCATGACGGGGAAGTGGAAGGCCATGTGGCACTCGTCGCCGCCGGAGCCGAAGTCGCCGAAGTAGTCGACGACGTCCTCCGGCCACTGGTTGGCCTCGGCGAGGAGCACGGTGTCGGGGTAGTTGGCGTCGATCTCCTTGCGGACCCGCTGGAGGAACTCGTGCGTCTCCGGCAGGTTCTCGCAGTTGGTGCCCTCGCGGGCGAACAGGTACGGCACCGCGTCCAGCCGGAAGCCGTCGATGCCGAGGTCGAGCCAGAACCGCAGCCCGGCGATCATCTCGTCCTGGACCCGCGGGTTGTCGTAGTTGAGGTCCGGCTGGTGGGAGAAGAACCGGTGCCAGAAGTACTGCTTGCGCACCGGGTCGTAGGTCCAGTTGGAGCTCTCGGTGTCGACGAAGATGATCCGGGCGTCCGGGTACTGCTTGTCGTCGTCGGCCCACATGTAGAAGTCGCCGTACGGGCCGTCCGGGTCCTCCCGGGAGGCCTGGAACCACGGGTGCTGGTCGCTGGTGTGGTTCATGACGAAGTCGATGACCACGCGCATGCCGCGGGCGTGCGCGGCGTCGACGAACTCCATGAAGTCGGCGAGGTCGCCGAACTCCGGCAGGACCGACTTGTAGTCGGCCACGTCGTACCCGCCGTCGCGCAGTGGCGAGGCGAAGAACGGGGGCAGCCAGAGGCAGTCGACCCCGAGCCACTGCAGGTAGTCGAGCTTGGACGTGAGCCCCTTGAGGTCCCCGATCCCGTCGCCGTTGCTGTCCTGGAAGGACCGCACCAGCACCTCGTAGAAGACCGCCCGCTTGAACCACTCCGGGTCCAGGTTCTTCTTCGAGGTCTCGGGGAAGGTGTCGGGGACGGGCTCGTTCACTGTCACGCTGGGTTCCTCCGAACCGTGAGGAGGTGAGCCGGCTCGGCAGAGGGATCGAGCCGGACGTAGTTGTGCCGGCCCCAGGTGTAGGCGGCGCCGGTGAGCTCGTCGTGCACCGTGAACGGCACGTCCGCCTCACGGCCCGGGAGGGCGATCGTGACGGTGGCCTCCTGGGCGTGGTGCGGGTCCAGGTTGACCACGGTGATGACGTGGTCGGTGAGGCCCTCGGGCGTGGTCGCGGTCTTGGAGAAGGCGAGCACCTGGTCGTTGTCGGTGGGGTGGAAGTGCAGGCCGCGCAGCTGCTGGAGGGCGGGGTGCCGGCGGCGCAGCCGGTTCAGCACGGTGAGCAGCGGGGCGAGGGTGTCCGTCCGGGTCCAGTCGCGCGGGCGCAGCTCGTACTTCTCCGAGTGCAGGTACTCCTCGGAGCCGGGGTGGGCCGGCTCGTTCTCGTACAGCTCGTAGCCGGCGTAGACGCCGTAGCTGGGGGAGAGGGTGGCGGCCAGGACGGCGCGGATCGCGAACGCCGCCCGGCCACCGGTCCGGAGGTACTCGTGCAGGATGTCCGGGGTGTTGGGGAAGAAGTTGGGCCGCATGTAGGCGGCGGCGTCACCGGAGAGTTCGGTGAGGTACTCGGTGAGTTCCTGTTTGGTGTTGCGCCAGGTGAAGTACGTGTACGACTGGTGGAAACCGATCTTCCCCAGGGTGTGCATCATGGCGGGCCGGGTGAACGCCTCCGCCAGGAACAGCACATCGGGGTCGGTGCGGGCGATGTCGCCGAGCACCCTCTCCCAGAACACCACCGGTTTGGTGTGCGGGTTGTCGACCCGGAAGATCCGTACCCCGTGGGCCATCCAGAAGTGGAGGATGCGGATGGTTTCCTTGACGATTCCATCCATGTCCTGATCGAAGTTGACCGGGAAGATGTCCTGGTACTTCTTCGGCGGGTTCTCGGCGTAGGCGATGGTGCCGTCGGCCCGGTGGCTGAACCATTCCGGGTGCTTGTTCACCCACGGGTGGTCGGGGGAGCACTGGAGCGCGAAGTCCAGCGCGACCTCCAGGTGCAGCGCCTCGGCCTCGGCGACGAAGTGGTCGAAGTCCTCGATGGTCCCGAGGTCCGGGTGGACGGCGTCGTGGCCGCCCTCCGGCGAGCCGATCGCCCAGGGTGAGCCGACGTCGTGCGGACCGGCCGTCAGGGTGTTGTCCGGGCCCTTGCGGAAGGCTCGGCCGATCGGGTGGACGGGCGGCAGGTAGACCACGTCGAAGCCCATCGCGGCGACGGCCGGCAGCCGTTCGGAGGCGGTCCGCAGGGTGCCGGAGACCGGCGGCTCGACGCCGTTCGGGTCCACCACCGCGCCCTCCGAACGGGGGAAGAACTCGTACCAGGAGCCGTAGAGCGCGCGCTCCCGGTCCACCTGGAGCGGCAGCGGGCGGGAGGCGCTCACCAGTTCGCGCAGCGGGTACCGGGCCAGCAGGTCCAGCACGTCCGGGGCGAGCGCGGCGGCCAGCCGGGAGAGCGGCGGCAGACCGGTGTCGCGCAGCGCGTCGGCGGCGGACAGCACGTGTGCCCGGCCCTCCTTCTTCGGCACGTTGGCGGCGGCCCGCTCCAGCAGCCGGGCGCCGTCCTCCAGGACCAGCGCGGTGTCGATCCCGGCGGGCAGCTTGACGGCGGCGGTCCGGCGCCAGGTGGCGATCGGGTCGCTCCACGCCTCCACCAGGTAGGACCAGCGGCCGGGTGCGGTCGGGGTGACGTACGCGCCCCAGCGGTCGCTGCCCTCGGCGAGCTCGCGCATCGGCGTCCAGGGGCCGCTGCGGCCGCGCGGGTCGCGCAGGACCGCATTGGCGTTCACCGCGTCATGGCCCTCGCGGAAGACGGTGGCGCTGACGAGGAAGGACTCGCCGGTGACGGCCTTGGCCGGGCGGCGGCCGGCGTCGACGAGGGGGCTGACGTCCAGGACGGGGATGCGGCCGATCACGGTGTCGCTCTCTGTCGTCTTGCGGGCGGAGGGCTTGCGGACGGGGGCATTGCGGGGGGCGGCCTTCGCGGGCGTACCGGCCCGCGCGGTGGCGGACCCGGCCGCGGGTGTGCCGGTGGGTGCGCCGGTCGGCCCGGCGGGTGTGCCGGTGGCGGCGGCGGTGCGGCGCTTCGTGGTGGTGCGCCTGCGCGGTGCCGCGGCCCGGTGCTCCTCGGCCCCCGGGTGCCGGGCCGGTTCGGCCCGTTCCGGAGGGACGGCCCCGGCCCCTCGGGGCCCCGGCATCGCCGTGTCTGCCCGACTGTCAGAATCCATCCGTCCGGCGGATTCCGCGACCGCTGCGTCGAGTGTGTCGGCCACCGGTGTGGACTGGTCCCGCGTGTCGCCGTGCATGCCAAACTCCTGCCCGAGATCGGCGGCAGCTCCCGCGGGCCGCGCGGGCCAGGGGAGTACCGGGAGGATTGCTGGGTGGGGAGGACGTGCGACCGGAAGCCTGCCCGCGCCGTCGTCCCCGGCAACCTGCCCGTCTCCCGCCGAGGCTGTGGCGGGAGGTCCCGGAACCCGTGTGCGTCCCGGCGCACGCCTCTGCGGGGACACCCCGGGGGGTTCCCGACCCACCCGTGAACGAGCAGGCCGAGTCGGAGGACACGCGTCGGTGCGCGGCGAGCGCCGAATGGGCTAAGGAGGATGAGGATCGATCAACGCGAAAAGGATTCGGACGTGCTGCTTCGAGAAGGGCGCCACCCTTCGCCGTACTCCCCGCAGCATCAACGACCTTCGTTCATCGTCGCACCGGGGGCAGGGTTTTCGCAGCGGTACGACAGTAGTTTCGGGCGTCGTCCGGGGCGGATCCTCCGGTGGAAATGGATCTGTTCCGCAGCGTTCACGCATTGGTAGCGCGTTCCCTCGGAAAGTGCGCCTCGCGCGCCCCCTGTGCAGTCCAATGCGCCGAATGCGATCTCATCAATAGGCCGAACGGAGTCCCAATAGCCCACTTGACGCACCCTCATGACGATTGCCGGGGCTACGCTTCACGCCGTGAAGGCAATCCGCAGATTCACCGTCCGCACCGTCCTGCCCGAACAACTCCAGCCGTTGCACGAGCTGGCCCTCAACCTGCGCTGGTCCTGGCACCCCGAGACCAGGGACCTCTTCCGGTCCGTGGACCCGGAGGTCTGGGCCGCGTCCGGTGAGGACCCGGTGCGCCTGCTCGGGGAGGTCCCGGCCGCCCGGCTCGCCGCACTCGCCACCGACCGGCGCTTCCTGCGCAGGCTCGGCGACCTCACCGAGGACCTGCGCGACTACCTGACCGGCCCGCGCTGGTACCAGAGCTCCCCGGCCGGGGACGACCAGCAGGCGGTCCGCACCCCGCTGCCCGCCGCCATCGCCTACTTCTCGCCCGAGTACGGCATCGCCGCCGCGCTGCCCCAGTACTCCGGCGGTCTCGGCATCCTGGCCGGCGACCACCTCAAGGCCGCCAGCGACCTGGGTGTGCCGATCATCGGCGTGGGCCTGTTCTACCGGCACGGCTACTTCCGCCAGTCCCTCAACCGGGACGGCTGGCAGCAGGAGCGCTACCCCCTGCTCGACCCGGACGAACTCGCGGTCAGCCTGCTCCGGGAGAGTGACGGCGCCCCCTGCCGGATCGACCTCGCCCTGCCCGGCGGCCGCACCCTGGCCGCGCACGTCTGGAAGGCCCAGGTCGGGCGCGTCCCGCTGCTGCTGCTCGACTCCGACATCGAGGCCAACTCGCCGGCGGAACGCGACGTCACCGACCGCCTCTACGGCGGCGGCAGCGAGCACCGGCTGCTCCAGGAGATGCTGCTCGGCATCGGCGGCGTCCGCGCCGTCCGCGGCTACTGCCGGCTCACCGGCCACCCCGCGCCCGAGGTCTTCCACACCAACGAGGGCCACGCCGGCTTCCTCGGCGTCGAGCGGATCCGCGAACTGATCGCCGACGACGCGGCCGGCCCCGGGCTCGACTTCGCCGCCGCCCTGGAGGCCGTCCGGGCCGGCACCCTGTTCACCACCCACACCCCCGTCCCGGCCGGCATCGACCGCTTCGACCGCGAGCTGGTCGCCCGCCACTTCGGCGGCGACGCCGCCCTGCCCGGCGTCCAGGCCGAGCAGGTGCTCGCACTCGGCGCCGAGACCTGGCGCGGCGGGGACCCGAAACTGTTCAACATGGCGGCCATGGGCCTGCGGCTCGCCCAGCGCGCCAACGGCGTCTCCACCCTGCACGGCGAGGTCAGCCGGTCCATGTTCAACGGCCTCTGGCCCGGCTTCGACGTCACCGAGGTCCCGATCACCTCCGTCACCAACGGCGTCCACGCCGCCACCTGGATCGACCCGGCCGTCGTCCGGCTCGGCGCCGCCGAACTCGGCGCCGACCGCGCCGAGGCCGCCATGACCACCGGCGACGCCAAGCGCTGGACCGGCCTGGAGCGGATCGGCAACACCGAGGTCTGGGAGCTGCGCCGCAACCTGCGCGCCCAGCTGGTCGACGAGGCCCGCCAGCGGCTGCGCACCTCCTGGCGCCAGCGCGGCGCGGGCGAGGCCGAGCTCGGCTGGGTCTCCTCGGTGCTCGACCCGGACGTCCTCACCATCGGCTTCGCCCGCCGGGTGCCCTCCTACAAGCGGCTCACCCTGATGCTGCGCGACCAGGAGCGGCTGCGCGCCCTGCTGCTGCACCCCACCCGGCCGGTGCAGATCGTGGTCGCGGGCAAGGCCCACCCGGCCGACGACGGCGGCAAGCGGCTGATCCAGCAGATGGTCGCCTTCGCCGACGATCCGGTCGTCCGGCACCGGATCGTCTTCCTGCCCGACTACGACATGGCGATGGCCCAGCACCTCTACCCGGGGTGCGACGTCTGGCTGAACAACCCGCTGCGCCCGCTGGAGGCCTGCGGCACCTCCGGGATGAAGGCCGCGCTCAACGGCTGCCTCAACCTCTCCGTCCTGGACGGCTGGTGGGACGAGTGGTACGACGGCCAGAACGGCTGGGCGATCCCCACCGCCGACGGCACCGGAGGGGTGCTCGACCCGGAGAGCGTCGAGGCCGAGCGGCGGGACGACATCGAGGCCGCCGCGCTGTACGACCTGATCGAGAACCAGGTGGCCGCCCGGTTCTACGACCGCGGTGCGGACGGGCTGCCGCACCGCTGGATCGCCATGGTCCGGCACACCCTGGTCACCCTCGGCCCCAAGGTGCTGGCCGGGCGGATGGTCCGTGAGTACGTCGAGCGGCTGTACGCCCCGGCGGCGCTGGCCCAGCGGGAGCTGGCGGCGGCCCGTCCGGGTGAGGGCCCGTACGCCGGGGCGCGCGTGCTGGCCGGCTGGAAGGCCCGGATCCGCGAGGCCTGGCCGGCCGTCCGGGTCGAGCACGTCGAGGCGGAGAACCGGGACGAGGCGCAGGAGCTGGGCAGTGCGCTGGCGCTGCGGGTGCAGGTCGCGCTGGGCACGCTGGAGCCGGACGACGTCGAGGTGCAGGTGGTGTCCGGGCGGGTGGACGAGTCGGACGGCATCTCGGACGCCTGCCTGCTCGCGCTCAAGCCGGTGGGCGGCCCGGACCTGGACGGCCGCACCCGGTACGAGGGCTCGCTGGAGCTCTGCCGGACCGGCCCGTTCGGTTACACCGTCCGGGTGCTGCCGGCCCATCCGGGCCTGGCCTCGCCGGCCGAGCTGGGCCTGGTCACGCTGCCGGCCGAGTCCGCGGGGATGGACGCGGGGCTGCTGCGCTGATGATGCCCTGACGGTGGGGTGGGGAGACCGACACGGTCTCCCCACCCTCCTAGACCAGGCTGTTCCGCCAGGCCTGGTGCAGTTCGGCGAAGCGGCCGGAGCCGTCGATCAGTTCCTGCGGGGTGCCGTCCTCCACGATCCGGCCCTCGTCCATCACCAGCACCCGGTCGGCGATCTCCACGGTGGAGAGCCGGTGGGCGATGATCACGGCCGTCCGCCCGGCCAGCACGGTGCGCATCGCCCGCTGGACGGCCTGCTCGCCCGGGACGTCCAGGGAACTGGTGGCCTCGTCCAGGATCAGCACGGCAGGGTCGGCCAGCAGAGCTCGGGCGAAGGCGACCAGCTGGCGCTGCCCGGCCGAGATCCGCCCGCCGCGCTTGCGCACATCGGTGTCGAAGCCGTCCGGCAGCGCGGCGATGAACTCGTGGGCGCCGATGTCCCGGGCGGCCTGCTCGACCTCCTCGCGGGTGGCGCCGGGGCGGCCGATCGCGATGTTCTCGGCGACGGTGCCGGAGAAGAGGAAGGACTCCTGGGTCAGCATCACCACGCCGCGCCGCAGCTCCGCGGTGGCGAGGTCACGCAGGTCCACGCCGTCCAGGGTGATCCGGCCGTCGGTCGGGTCGTAGAACCGGGCCAGCAGCTTGGCCAGCGTCGACTTGCCCGCACCGGTCGCGCCGACGACGGCCACCGTCTGCCCGGCGGGCAGCACCAGGTTGAACGGCGGCAGCACCTCCTTGCCGGTCCGGTAGGCGAACTGGGTCTTCTCAAAGCGCACTTCCCTGCCTCGCGCGCTCGCCTCCGGGCGCTCGGATCCGGCGCCGACGTTCCTCGCTCCGGCACTCCCTCCTCCGTCGGTCGCTTGTCGCTCGTCGCTTTCGGCGCCGGCGCGCCCTTCGGCTCGGTGCGGGGTGCCTCGCGCGCCCGTCAGGGCGGGCAGCTCGACGGGCTGGGCCGGCTCGGCGACGGTCGGCTCGTGGGCGAGCAGGCCGGAGATCTTCTCCAGGGCGGCGGCGGCCGACTGGTAGTTGTTCAGGAACATCGCCAGCTGGTCGATCGGTTCGTAAAGCCGGTGCAGGTAGAGGACGAAGCCGGTGAGCACGCCCAGCTCCACCGCGCCGTCGGTGACCAGGAAGGCGCCGAGCAGGACCACGCCGGCGGTCCAGACGTTGGCGACGGTGCGGGAGAGGCCGACGTAGCGGGCGATCTCCAGCAGGCCGTCCCCGGTGGCGGTGGCCGACTGCCGGTTCACCTCGGCGAAGGCGGCGTCGTTGGCCCGCTCGCGGCGGAACGCCTGCACCGGGCGGATGCCGTTCATGGTCTCGGTGAAGCGCACGATCACCGAGGCGGCCGAGGTGCGCGAGCGGCGGTAGACCCGGCGCGAGCGGACCCGGAACGAGCGGGCGATCAGACAGAGCGGCAGGAACGAGAGCAGCGAGACCAGGCCGAGCTGCCAGTCCATCACCAGCAGCAGCACCGAGATGTAGAAGACCGAGAGGGAGACCGTCAGCAGTTCCTGGAGGCCTTCGGAGAGCAGCTCGCGCAGGGCGTCCACGTCGCTGGTGGCGCGGGAGATGATCCGGCCCGAGGTGTAGCGCTCGTGGAAGTCGAGGCTGAGCCGCTGGGCGTGGCGGAAGATCCGGCCGCGCAGGTCCAGCAGGATGTCCTGGTTGACCCGGGCGCTGATCCTGATGAACGCCCACTGCAGCACGGTGCTCAGCACGGCGCAGGAGAGATAGGCGGTGACCACCGCGACCAGCGGGCCGGCGTCGTGCTCGCGCAGGGCCGGGACGCCCCGGTCCATCGCGATGGCGACCAGCAGCGGGCCGGACTGCAGAGCGGCCTGCTGGACCAGGATCACCACCATCGCGATGGTGACCCGGGCCCGGTGCGGGCCGAGCAGTGAGCGCAGCAGCGCCCGGGGCGCGCCCGGCGGGACGGGGATGTCCTCCTCGTCGACCGGGGGCGGCAGCTCGTCCTCGGCCGGCCGGCTCTTCTGGGCCCGTTCGGTGGGCTCGATCGTGGTGGTCATCGGGCGGGACTCCCCTTCGGTACGAGGGCGGCCTCGCCCGACATCAGTTCGCGGTAGCGCGCCGAGGAGCGCAGCAGCTCGTGGTGGGTGCCGACGGCCTCGATCCGGCCGTCCGCGAGGACGGCGACCCGGTCGGCGAGCAGGACGGTGCTCGGCCGGTGGGCCACCACCAGGGCGGTGGTGGAGCCGAGCACCTGGCGCAGTGCCCGTTCGACCAGTGCCTCGGTGTGCACGTCCAGCGCGGAGAGCGGGTCGTCCAGCACCAGGAAGGCCGGGTCGCCGACCACCGCGCGGGCGAGCGCGAGCCGCTGGCGCTGGCCGCCGGAGAGGCTGAGGCCCTGTTCGCCGACCTCCGTCGCCACTCCGTCGGGCAGTTTGTCGACGAAGCCGGCCTGGGCGGTGGCCAGTGCGGCGGCCAGCCGGCCGTCGTCGGCGCCGGGCGCGCCCATCAGGACGTTCTCCCGGACGGTGGCGGAGAACAGGGTGGGCTCCTCGAAGGCCACCGAGACCAGTTCGCGCAGCCGCTCCCGGGACAGTTCGCGGATGTCGCGGCCGTCCAGGGTGATGGTGCCGGCGGTGGCCTCGTACAGACGGGGGAGCAGCGCGGTGAGCGTGGTCTTGCCGCTGCCGGTGGCGCCGACCAGGGCCATCGTCTCGCCGCTGCGGATGTGCAGGTCGATGCCCTGGAGCAGGTCGGGGGTGTCGGGCGGGGCGTCCGGGTAGCGGAAGCGGACGCCGCTGAGCCGGATGCCGTCGCCGGTGGTGCCCGGCTCCCGGCCGGGGGCGTCGGCCTGCTCGGGCCGGTCGGGCCGGTCGGCCGGTTCGGGCTCGTCCAGCACCTCGAAGAAGCGGTCGGTGGCGGTGGCGGCCTCGTTGGCGCTGGCGAGCAGCCAGCCGAGCGACTCGACCGGCCAGCGCTGCGCGAGCGCGGTGGAGAGGAAGGCGACCAGGGCGCCGGCGCTCAGCTCGTCGTGGGCGACCAGGTAGGCGCCGGCGGCGAGCGCGCAGCCGAGGGCCAGCTCGGGAAGGCCGACGACGACCGCCCAGAGGGTGGCCAGCAGACCGGCCTTCTTCAGCTCGGTGCGGCGCAGGTCGTGGGCCTGCGCGTGGAAGCGCTCGGTCATCGAGCGGTGGCGGCCGAAGGCCTTGAGGATGCGGATGCCGAGGATGGACTCCTCGACGACGGTGGCGAGGTCGCCGCTCTGGTCCTGGGCGAGGCGGGCGGCGCCGGAGTAGCCGGCTTCGAAGCGCCGGGTCAGCACGATCAGCGGCAGCGCGGGCAGCAGCACGATCAGCGCGAGCCGCCAGTCCTGGGCGAACATCAGCGCGGTGCCGGCCAGGAACATCACCGAGTTGACGATGAGGAAGACCAGCGGAAAGGTCAGGAACAGCCGCATGGTGTACATGTCGGAGGTGGCCCGGGAGAGCAACTGACCGGAGCCCCAACGGTCGTGGAAGGAGATCGGCAGCCGCTGGAGCCTGGCGAAGAGGTCGCCGCGCATCGCCGTCTCCAGCTCGGCCAGCGGGCGGGCCAGGAGCACCCGGCGGGTGTAGAACAGCGCGGCCTCGGCCAGGCCGAGCGCGAGCAGCAGGCCGACCAGCGGCCAGAGCGCGTCGAGGTCGTGGTCGGCGATCGGGCCGTCCACGATCCGGCCGAGCACCAGCGGGACGCCAAGCAAGCTGAACATGGCGAGCAGGGCGGCGGTGATCGAGGCGGCCAGCCGCCAGCGGACCGCCCGGGCGTAGGGCCAGAGGCGTAGCAGGGAGCGGGTCGTCGACCGGTGAGCGGGCGCGGCGGGCGCGGCGGTCTCGGTGGTCGGTGTGGTCGGTGTGGTCGGTGCGATCTGCTGGGGCTGGAGGCCAGGTGGGCCCTCCTGCCGCTGGCCCGGCGGTGGTGGTGCTTCGGGCAGCAGGGTGTTTAGGTTCTCGGCCATCGCGGTGAGGGTAAGCAGATATCCGGTCATTTCTCATCCGGGTTTCGGACCTATCGACGAGAACCGGCCACCTGTGCGGACCCGTACGGATCCGGGTGCGTGCCTGCCCGGCTCCGCCCGGTTCCGCCCGGCCCGGACGGGCCCGGACCGGCCCCGACCGGCCCCGACCGGCCCCGCACGGTCTCGGCGGACGGAATCACCCGGACGGGCGGGGCGCGTGCTGCCTTGAGGGGCGCGTGTGGCGAATGGTGCATATCGCCATGCTTCGTGCGCCTCTCGTGTGCACTCCGCAGCCACCCGATGACAACTTCTGACGGAAAGTCACTATGCTGACGAAGGAAGGACGATGACGGTCACGACCGAGCGGGCTCCAGGAGCGGCGGGCCCCCGGGCCCGGACCCAGCAGAGCCTCAGTGTCGAGGCGGCGAAGAATCTCGCCACCACGACCAGGTCCGTACCGCAGATGCAGGAGATCGGCTCGCGCCGGCTGCTGCGGATGCTGCCCCGGGGCCCGGCGGCCGCTACGTCTGCGTCACCGGCTGTTCCGACGACGTGATGGGTCTGCGGCCCAGGGCGGTCAGCCGGATCGACGGGCACTACCTGCAAGGAGGGGAGTTTCCACTACCTGATGATCGTCGCCGACAAGGTCTGATCAGTCGCCGGCCGCGGGCGTGCGCAGCAGCTGGAGCGAGTGCCCGCCCAGCAGCACGGTGTCCTGCGGGCGGCACGTGGGTGCGGGCGCGTCCGCGGTGGTGTCGAGCACCGTCTCGTACGCCGTCTGCGGCGCGGTCCAGGGCTCGCCGGGCAGGGTGAAGGGCAGCGGCTCCGGGCCGGCGTTGAGCAGCAGCAGGAAGCTGTCGTCCTGCAACGGGCGGCCGGACGGGTCGCGTTCGGCCGTCGCGGCGCCGGAGAGCAGCATGCCGAGGCAGGCCGTCGGGGCGAACCAGTCGGCCTCCGTCATCTCCTTGCCCAGCGGAGTGAACCAGGCCAGGTCGGGCCGGCCGCCGGGGGCGGGGGCCCGGCCGGAGAAGAACGCCCGCCGGCGCAGCACCGGGTGGGCGCGGCGCAGCCGGACGAGCCGGGCGGTGAGCTCGCGCAGCTCGCGCGGGGCCGGGTCGTCCAGCAGCGACCAGTCCAGCCAGCTCACCTCGTTGTCCTGGCAGTAGGCGTTGTTGTTGCCGCCCTGGGTGCGGCCGAACTCGTCCCCGGCGGTGATCATCGGGACACCGGTGGAGAGCAGCAGGGTGGCCATCAGATTGCGCAGCTGGCGCTGCCGCAGGGCGGTGACGGCGGGGTCGGTGCTCTCGCCCTCGGCGCCGTGGTTCCAGGAGCGGTTGTCGTCGGTGCCGTCCCGGTTGGCCTCGCCGTTGGCCTCGTTGTGCTTGCGGTCGTAGGAGACCAGGTCGCGCAGGGTGAAGCCGTCGTGGGCGGTGATGTAGTTGACCGAGGCGTACGGGCGCCGCCCGCCGCGCTGGTAGAGGTCGGAGGAGCCGGAGAGCCGGTAGCCGAGTTCGCGGACGTCCGGCCGGGCGCCGCGCCAGAAGTCCCGGACGGTGTCGCGGTACTTGTCGTTCCACTCGGCCCAGAGCGGCGGGAAGTTGCCGACCTGGTAGCCGCCCGCTCCGACGTCCCAGGGTTCGGCGATCAGCTTGACCCGGCTGAGGACCGGGTCCTGGGAGACGGCGGCGAGGAAGGGGTGGTCCATGTCCACGCCGTCGGCGCCCCGGGCGAGTGCGGCGGCGAGGTCGAAGCGGAAGCCGTCCACGCCCATCTCGGTGACCCAGTAGCGCAGCGAGTCGGTGATCAGCCGGACCACCTGGGGCCGCCGGGTGTCCAGGGTGTTGCCGCAGCCGGTGTAGTCGGCGTAGCCGCGGGCGCGGTGCGGCGGGAGGCGGTAGTAGCCGGAGTTGTCGATCCCGCGCAGCGAGAGGGTGGGGCCGAGTTCGGCGCCCTCGGCGGTGTGGTTGTAGACCACGTCGAGGATCACCTCGATCCCGGCGGCGTGCAGCGCGCGCACCATCCGCTTGAACTCGCCGACCTGGCCGCCGCGCCCGCCGGCGGCGGAGTAGCCGGCGTGCGGGGCGAAGTAGCCGATGGTGTTGTAGCCCCAGTAGTTGACCAGTCCGCGCGCCTGGAGGTGGTCCTCGGAGGCGTGCTGGTGGACGGGCAGCAGCTCGACGGCGGTGACGCCGAGGCCGGTCAGGTGCTCGATCGCGGCCGGGTGGGCGAGGCCCGCGTAGGTGCCGCGCAGCTCGGGCGGCACCCCGGGGTGACGCATGGTGAAGCCGCGGACGTGCAGTTCGTAGAGCACGGTCTCGGCCCACGGGGTCTTGGGCCGGTGGTCGTCGTACCAGTCGTCGTCGTCGTGGACGACCACGGACCTGGGCACGTACCGGGCCGAGTCGCGGTTGTCCCGGACGGTGTCCGCCACGTCGGCCTCGGGCCAGTTGCGGACGGCGCCGCAGACGGAGTCGTGGGAGGTGTAACAGCCGTCGATGGCCCGGGCGTACGGGTCGAGCAGCAGTTTCGCCGGGTTCCACCGGGCGCCGGTCCACGGGTCCCACCGGCCGTGGACGCGGAAGCCGTAGCGGGTGCCGGGCCGGACGCCGGGCAGGAAGCCGTGCCAGGTCTGGAAGTTCTGCTCGGTGAGCGGGTGCCTGCTCTCCTGGCCGTCCTCGTCGAAGAGGCAGAGCTCGACGGCCTCGGCGCCGGCCGCCCAGAGCGCGAAGTTGGTGCCCCGCCGGCCGTGGGCGTCGGTGCGGAAGCGGGCGCCGAGCGGTTGCCAGCTGCCCGGCCACGGTGGCTCGGCGGCGGGTCCGCCGTGCGGCCGTGCTGCGGCTTCCAGCTCCTGTCCTGACGCCATGGCCGTACCCTCCCTGAGCGGGGTGTCCCGGACCCCGTTCACTTCCTTGTTCCCTGATCCTGCTGATCGGAAGCCGCTGAACGGTGGCCTACCGGCGGATGGCCGTTCGGCGTCGGCCACGGGTGTGGGGTTTTCGCGGCCTCCGCGTGTCCTGTCGGGATTGTCCTCGTTGTGCGGGGTATCGGACGGACGTGGCGG
The DNA here is from genome assembly GCF_044755565.1 of Kitasatospora sp. NPDC092286. NCBI lineage: Bacteria > Bacillati > Actinomycetota > Actinomycetes > Kitasatosporales > Streptomycetaceae > Kitasatospora > Kitasatospora sp. NPDC092286. The sequence goes on from NZ_JBIVRD010000013.1 coordinate 122,751, forward strand.
GAGGCCCTGGAATGCGGCCGGGAGTACGGGTTTGGGCACGGCGTGCGGCGGCGCTGGGCTGCTGCCTGGCGGTGCTGACCGGGTGCACCGGCGGGGGCGGCCCGGCCGGGGGACCGGGCGGCGGTGACGCGGTGGCCGCGGGCCATGCGCCGCCGGCGGCCGTCTCCAGGGCGGTGGTCACCGTGCTGCCCGCCGACGGCGCCCAGGACGTTCCGCCGGAGGGCCCGGTCCGGGTGACGGCGGAGCAGGGGCGGCTGGTCTCGGTCCGGCTGGCCGACGCCAAGGGCACGGAGCTGCCCGGGACGGTCTCCGGGGACGGTGCCTCCTGGCTGCCGGACGGGCCGCTGCCGCTGGCCACCGCCTTCACCCTGGACGCGGTGGCCGAGGACGGGCGGGGCCGGCAGGCGGCCCGGCACGCGGCGTTCTCGACGGTGGCGCGGGCGCACACCTTCGTGGCCTTCTTCACCCCGGAGGACGGCAGCACGGTCGGCGTCGGCATGCCGGTCTCGCTGAGCTTCAGCCGGCCGATCACCGACCGCGCGGCGGTGGAGCGGGCGGTGGCCGTGACGGCGGAGCCTGCGGTGCCGGTGGCCGCGCACTGGTTCGGCAACCGGCGGCTGGACTTCCGTCCGCAGCGGTACTGGGAGGCCGGGACGAAGGTCTCGGTGGCGCTGCGGCTGAAGGACGTCCAGGGTGCGCCGGGCGAGTTCGGCACCCAGTCCAAGGACATCGTGTTCACCGTCGGCCGGGCACAGGTGAGCACGGTGGACCTGGACGCGCACACCCTCACCGTCCGCGCGGGCCAGGGCGGCACGGTGGTGCGGACGCTGAAGGTGTCCGGCGGCAGCCCGGACCACTCCACCTACCGGGGCGCGCTGGTGGTGTCGGAGAAGTACAAGGTGACCAGGATGAACTCGCAGAGCGTCGGGATGGGCGACGAGTACGACATCAAGGACGTGCCGCACGCGATGCGGCTGACCGCCTCCGGCACCTTCGTGCACGGCAACTACTGGGCCGATCCGAGGGTGTTCGGCACCGCCAACACCAGCCACGGCTGCATCGGCCTGGCCGACGCCAAGGGCGGGGGGAGCAGGGAGACCCCGGCGGGCTGGCTGTTCGAGCACACCATTCCCGGGGACGTGATCGAGGTGAAGGCCTCCGTCGGGGAGGTCGTCCCGCCGCAGAACGGCCTCAACGGCTGGAATCTGCCCTGGGACCAGTGGCTCGCCGGGAGCGCCCTGGCACCGGGGTGATCTTCACTCAGAGGCAACCCGGTGATTCACCGGCCTCCGCCCGGGATTCACTCATATGGCCCGGCTATCCTGCTTGCCGCGCCGAAGACCGGCGCGAAAGATCGCCGGTCAGGTGCAACCCGTCCGGGTAGTCGCGCGTCCATCAGGAGTGGACACCGGGAGGGGAGAGACCGTGAAGCCGGTTAGGGCGGCCGATGCCGCGATAGGGATCACCAGCCGTCGAATGCGCCGTGGTGCGGTGGCACTGATGATGGGTGGGGTGTTGTTGCTCACCGCGGCCTGTTCGGACGACAAGGGCAGCGACAAGGGGAGCAGCAACGACACCGCGACGGCGGGTGGGACGGCGGCGCCGGGGCAGACCTCGGCCGAGCCGAAGACCTCCGCCGCGGTGCTGACGGTCGAGCCCAAGGACGGTGCCCAGGACGTGGCGCCGACCAACGCTCTTCAGGTGGCGGTGGCGAACGGCAAGCTCACCGCGGTCGAGGTGACCGACAAGGAGGGCAAGCCGGTCGAGGGGGCGATCACCGCGGACGGCACCGGCTGGAAGCCCAGCGCCGCGCTCGCCGTCGGCATGGCGTACAAGGTGAACGCGCAGGCGAAGGACGCCGACGGCCTGGTGGCCGCGTCGACCACCTCGTTCACCACGCTGACGCCGGACAAGAAGATCTCCACCAACGACAACATCACCGACAACGCCACCTACGGCGTCGGGATGATCGTCTCGGTGGTCTTCAACAAGGACGTCAAGAACAAGGAGGCCGTCGCCAAGGGCATCACCTTCGCGACCAGCGACGGCACCGAGGTGAAGGGCCACTGGTTCGGCGCCCGCCGGGTGGACTTCCGTCCGGCCGAGTACTGGAAGCCGGGTACCAAGGTCACCATCAAGTACCGGCTGAAGAACGTCGAGGTCTCGCCGGGCGTCTACGGTGACGTGGACAAGGACGAGCCGTTCACCATCGGCCGCTCGCAGGTCTCCACCGCGGACTCCGCCACCCACCAGATGACGGTGGTCCGGGACGGCGTGAGCAGCACGGTGCCGGTGACCCTCGGGGACGAGAAGAACCCGTCGTGGAACGGCACGATGGTCGTCATGTCCAAGGAGAAGGTCACGCGGATGAACTCGGAGACCGTCGGCCTCGGCGGCGAGTACGACATCAAGGACGTGCCGCACGCGATGCGGCTGACCACCTCCGGCACCTTCGTCCACGGCAACTACTGGGCGAACCCGTTCGGCAAGACCAACGCCAGCCACGGCTGCGTCTCGATGCAGGACACCAAGGGCGGTGGTGACAACACGGTGGCGGGCAAGTTCTTCAACGACTCGATGATCGGCGACGTGGTCACCATCAAGAACTCCAAGGAGAAGACGGTCGCGCCCGACAACGGGCTCAGCGGCTGGAACCTCACCTGGGCCAACTGGTAGGCACTGCCCCGGCGGTGGCTCCGGTAAAGCCACGGCCTGGAACGACGGCCGGCCCGGTCCCCGTAGCGGGGACCGGGCCGGCCGCCGTTTCCGGGCGGATCGCCGCCCGGACGACGAAACCTTTCCCGGGTGCCGGGGCATCTATCAGTCGGGGTCCGCGTGGTTCGGAGGCCAACGCGGTTCAAGGATCCGCGGGTTCGCGGGTTCACGGGAGGAGTCGACAGTGAGATCGATACGCACGGTGGTGGCCGCCGGGGTGCTCGGCGGGGTGATGGTGCTGACCAGCGCCTGTGGCGGCGGGGGCAGCGGTAGCAGTGGGGACGGCGGCGCGGCCAGGGCCGAGCTGGGGGCCGGCGCGGCCGCGGGGGCCGCGCCGACCGCCTCGGCCGCCGCCCCGGCGGGTGCGGGCGCGACGCCGAAGGTGTCGCGGGCGGTGCTGGACATCCAGCCGAGGAACGGCGCGGTGGACGTGGCGCCGAACGGCGCGCTGAAGGTCTCGGTGGCGGGCGGCAGGCTCACCACCGTCAAGGTGAGCGACCGGAGCGGCCAGGAGATACCCGGCTCCATCGCGGCCGACGGCGGCAGCTGGACCCCGGCCGCGGGCCTCACGGTCGGCACCGGCTACCAGGTGAGCGCGATGGCGGCGGACGCCGACGGCGTGGTCGCCACGGCGGACAGCGCCTTCACCACGCTGACGCCGGAGCGGGAGGCCAAGGCGCGCGACAACGTCGACAACGACGCCACCTACGGCGTCGGGATGATCGTCTCGGTGGCCTTCGACAAGGACGTCAAGAACAAGGAGGCCGTCGCCGAGGGCATCACCTTCGAGACCAGCGACGGCACCGTGGTGAAGGGCCACTGGTTCGGCGCCCGCCGGCTGGACTTCCGCCCCGAGGCGTACTGGAAGCCGGGGACCAGGGTCACCGTCCACTACCGGCTGAAGAGCGTGGAGATCGCCCCGGACGTGTACGGCGGTGTGGACCGGGACGAGCCCTTCACGATCGGGCGATCCCAGGTTTCGACGGTTGACGCCAGGACCCACCGGATGACGGTGGTTCACGACGGCCGGAGCTCCGTCGTGGACATCACCTCCGGTTCGACCGAGCACCCCACCTGGAACGGCACCATGGTCGTCATGTCCAAGGAGGGCGTGGTGCGGATGCAGTCCAGCACCCTGCCCGGGATGACCGGTGCGCCGTACGACCTGATGGTGCCGCACTCGATGCGGCTGACCGATTCGGGTACGTACGTCCACGGCAACTACTGGAGCGACGCCTTCGGCGAGGACAACGTCAGCCACGGCTGCGTGGGCCTCAAGGACGTCAAGGGCGGCGGGAGTTCGACCTCGGCGGGCGAGTTCTACGACGGCTCGCTCGTCGGCGACATCGTGACCGTGCAGAATTCCTCGCGCGGCCAGGTGGCTCCGGACAACGGTCTGAGCGGTTGGAACCTGCCCTGGAGTGCCTGGTAGGAGCGGGTTCGCGGCAACCTGGGCTTGACGCGGGGTCGGCCCGGGTTGCATCCGGCATATGCCGACGCGACGGTGATCGTTTGCTCATTGTCCGTACGCGGCCGCTTGCGTTCCGCAATGATGGACCGCATGGCGGGTTGGGGCGAAACAGATCAGTCATCACTTCAGGTGTCCAGCTTGGTCACCGAGGCATCGTGGATGTGCTTCCAGGAGGCGCTGGCGGCCCTGGAGAGGCTCAGCTCCAAGGAGCTGGAGCATATGTACTTCGACCGGCTGAGCGACGAGTCGGGGCCGGGCGAGGTGCGGCTCCCGTCCAGGCCCGAGTCCGGTCCGCTGGCCCGTCGGCTGGTGCTCTCGGTGCTGCAGACCTGGGAGCTCCACCAGCAGCTGGAGGTCGGCGAGCTGCTGACCAGCGAGCTGGTGGCCAACGCGGTGCGGCACGCGGCGGGCCGGACGATCGGCCTCCAGCTGGCGCGGAAGCCGGGCTGGCTGCGGGTGGAGGTACGGGACTCCTCGCGAGCGCTGCCCTGCATGATCCTGGCCGACACGAGCCCGGTCAACGAGCGCGGGCGCGGCCTCAGAATCGTCGACGACCTGGCCGACCGCTGGGGCGCCGACCTGATGCCGCGTGGCAAGAGCGTCTGGTTCGAACTGAAGGTCCGCGAGCGTCACTGATCCGCCCGGGAAAACATGTGGGGCCCCCGAGGTCACCGTGGTTCGGTGCGTGGGGGCCCCTGCAAGTCATCGCGCCGGCCAAGGGGGTGCGTGCCGCGCGATGGGCGACGGCTGCGCCAGGTCGGGCCAGCCGTAGTTCGCGCCCAGGGCGGGGTCACTGTCGTCCGCCGTTGGACTGCTCCGACTATCGCATGGATCTCAGCATGCGGGCAAACCAGATGGCTTCGATTGAAAGGCTTGTAACCTAGTTCACCTTTGGAATTTGCATGAGTTAACGCCACCGCCTGTGATTATTCACAGTGCCGAGGCAATGGCCTACTGGATCGTGCGCCACGGGTTCCGCAGCGAGAGCATCGGCGTGTCCACGCCCAGCTTGGCCGCGGTGCTGTGCAGTGACTCCCGCAGGTACGGGTAGAGCACCGTCACACCGACCTTGTCGACGAACTGCTGCTGGAGGTCGGCCGGCAGCTCGAACGGCTCGCCGACGGAGAACGCGGCCACCGCGTCCACGGCGAAGTCCGCCTGGGCGCTGCCCAGCTCCAGACGGCAGCGCACCTCCAGGGTGGTGCCGTCGTCGCCCTGCCGCAGCCACACCAGGAACGTGGTGCGGTTGTCGGCCTCGTCGCGCGGCTCCTGCTGATCGAACAGGCGGCGGCCCGACACCTCCAGGAAGGTGACCTCCTCCAGCTCGGTGGCGTCCGCGATCTCGTCGAACGTCCGGAAGCGCCGCACCTGCCGCCGGGTGGACAGGCCCGCCATCAGACCGTCACCGGTCGCTGGCTGTCGTCGCCCCAGGCCGCCGGCCTGGCCCGGTGACCGCGCCCGCGGACGGCCACCTGGACGTGCACCTCGACCGGCGCGGGCTTCCAGGCGGGCGTGAGGTCCGCACCGGTGTGGTCGACCATGCTGTGCAGCCGGGCGCCGACGGCCCGGGCGTAGCGCTGCAGGGTCGAGTAGCGGGCGTCGCCGCCGACGCGTTCGAACTCCGAGACCGTGGACTGGGACGTCCCCATGCGCTGCGCCACCTCGCGCTGGGTGAGGCCGCGCTTGGTCCGGGCCACGACCAGCGTCTCCACCAGCTCGGCGTAGGCCTGTGCGTCCTCCAGGCCGGCTGCGGTGCGGGGATCGTCCGGATCGATGCCGAGAAGATCATGCAATGTGGGTGCCATGGTCGCCCTCCCCTCCGAGTGCTTCAACATTATCGCCCAAAGCCGATACCGAGAACGGGACGCTCACTCCTTCGGGCGACGGTTGCGCCACTCCTTGAGCCGCCGTTCGGCGGTGTCCAGCTCGTTCGGCGGGGCCTTCCGGGAGGTCTTCTGGAAGAACGACAGCGCGAGCAGGACCAGCCCGTCCGTCTCCTCCGCGTAGAGGAGGCGGAAGATGCGGCGGTTGCCGGTGAGCCGCACCTCCAGCAGGTCGTGCCCGACGTTCTTCACATCGCCCGGCAGGGTCTGCCGGGCCTTGACCCGGTCCATCAGGACGGCGAGCTTGGTGAGTTCGTACCGGGCGAGCCCGGCCTTCTCAAGCTCCTTGTTCACCGGCGCGGAGCCGTCCGCGCCCTCGTAGAAGGCCCACCCTCGCTCCTCCACCGCCCACCCCGCCCATGCCCCCCGACTGATGCGATCGTCAGGTAAGTCTAGGGGTGTGCCCGGTGCGCACGGTGGCGGTTCTCGTCCCCAACGGTGCCGTCGTCCCCCTCGTCCCCGGCGACCGACCGGATTCCCGCGAGCAGTCCTGCGGGTTCCCGATCTGCCGGCGCCGGCATTGCCGTACCTGCCCGGCGGTCAAGGAGATCCCGGTCCCTGTCGCAGCTGTCTCCACGTGCCGCCCACGGCATGAGCGCCACCGCACCTGGCAGCTGATCGAAGGGGCGCTTCTGGGGGAAGGCGCCGGGGCTGCGGTCACCGTGCTTGTGGTGCGGGTGCGTTGGGGGTGGCCTGGCGGGTTCGGGGTGAGGAGTTCCGGCCGGTCTGACGGGCGGCTCTGCGTGCGAGGACGGCGTTGCGCACGTGGGTGGCGTGGGTGTGGACGGCGGCGGGGGAGAGCCGGGCCGGGGGCGGCGGCGAGGTGGCCGCGCCGGTGCGGCAGGCCCGGCAGAGGCCGCCGAGGAGGGCCTGCGGGCGGCTCGGCGTGCGGCAGTCGGTGCAATCGATGATCCGCGTGGACGGGGGCGGCGCGGGTGCCCAGGGGCGTTCGGGCGGCATCTTGTCGAGCAGGCGGCGGCGGGTGAACGCGGCCGGGCTGTGCACGGAGGGCGGCAGGCCCGCGGTGAGGGTGGCCGCGAAGAGGTCGGGCGGCATCCCGCGCGCCAGCCACTGGGCGGCGAGCGGTTCGAGGTCCGCGCACTCGGTGGCGGACAGCGCGAGCCGGGCGTCCGCCAGGCCGAGGGCGGCCAGGGCGTCGTAGGCGGGCGAGCGCGGGGGCCGGTGCGGGGGTCGGTGCGGGGGGAGACGTGGTGCGCGCGGGCCGGGGCGCTCGTCCGGGTGAACCTCGGCGGGGTCGCCGGTGGCCAGGAAGTGCGCCCACCAGGCGTCGTCCCGGGCCGTGCGGGAGAAGTAGGTGCGGAACACCCACTGGGTGCGGTCGGCGCCGACCCGTTCGCGGATGCGGCGCAGATGCCCGGCGACGGAGAGGTTGTTGAGGGCGGTGCGGACGGCCTGCTGCCCGTAGTGGGGCTGATCGCGGGCGAGGGTCTTGGTGTCCATCGCGGCGCCCTCGGGGAGGCGGTCGATCAGGCTTGCCAGGTACGCCTCGCGGCCGGGCAGGTGTGCGAAGTCGTCGGCGCGGCGCGGGCGTTGGCCCGGCGCGGACTTCTTTCCGTAGCCCGACGCGGCCATGCTGGGCGCGTCGGAGGGGGTGGCGGCGGTAAGGTCGTGGGTAGCCACTAGATCGAGCTCGATTCGATCGTGCTGGTCAAACCCCCGTCTGGTGTCGCAAGCACCGGCGGGGGTTGATTCGTTTGTGCGCACGCTACACGGCGCATGCGCATGGTGGCGACCTGGTGACCATTAGTCATATCTGCTGGCTGTGGCGCTACTTGGGCGGGTGGGAGGGGGATGGTTACCCACCCATTCCACTGGAAGGTCGCTCGACCGCCGACACCTGAGCTTCGGCCGACCGTCAAGCTGGACCGGACGCGCTGCACGTGGAGATTCCCGGGTCGGCCTGGCCTTCGCGGCCGGGCCGGGACCGTCGGCGGACACGGGCAACACCGGGCTGATGAGCTAGGGGCTGTCTCTTTGGTTATCTGCGGACCCAGATGAGGATGGCAGCGAGGTGGAGTGCGGCCTGGTAGGCGATGGCGAGTTTGTCGGTGCGCATGGCCAGGCCGCGCCACTGCTTGAAGCGGTTGATGCACCGCTCGACGGTGTTGCGTTCCTTGTAGGACTCGGGGTCGAAGGCAGGCGGCCTGCCGCCGTGAGGACCACGTCGCTGGCGGTGGTGGACCTGGTCGGCGGGCTGTGGGATGACGGCCCGGATGTGACGGTTGCGCAAGTGGGCACGGATCGCCCGGGATGAGTAGGCGCGGTCCGCGAGCACCACCTGCGGGCGGGTTCGCGGTCGTCCCGGACCGGTGCGTGGGACGCGGATCGCTGCCATGACGGCGGTGAACGCGGGCGCGTCGCCCGCTTGTCCGGCGGTGAGGACAACCGCGAGCGGACGGGCGTTGCTGTCGCAGGCCAGGTGAACCTTCGTACTCAGGCCGCCCCGCGAGCGTCCGAGCGCGTGGTCGGCTGGCTCTCCTCGGCCGGTGTCACCCTTTGCGGGCACCGGCGGCGTGCTGGTGGGCCCGGCAGACGGTGGAGTCTACCGAGACGGTCCAGCCGATGTCGTCGCCCGCGTCCGCTGCGGCGAGAACAACTGCGAAGACCTTCGCCCAGGTACCGTCGACTGCCCAGCGCAGCAGCCGCTTGTGGGCGGTCTTGAACGAGCCGAGCTCGTCGGGCAGATCCCGCCAGGGCGAGCACGTGCGGTACTTCCACGCGATCGCCTCCAGAGTGCGGCGGTGGTTCGCCCATCGCCGCCCGCGGACCGGATCGGCCGGCATCAAGGGCTCGATCCGGTCCCACATCGCATCACTGATTACCAATCGGACAGACACATCCGATCAACAGCTCAGCCCATCAAAGAGTCACGTTCTAGTCGGCGAGCAGGACGGCCGGCAGCGGGGCCTCCAGTACCAGGGCCCGGGGGAGTGTCAGACCGAAGTGCCGCCCCAGCACCCCCAGGGTGGTCCGGTGCACCTCGCGGCCCGCTCGCTCCTCGTCCGGCAGGCCTTCTGCATTCAGCAACTCCTTGACCGTACCCGCGACATCGGGGTCTCCGATGACCTGGCCGTTGCCCCAGGAGTCGTCCAGGTGCAGATTGAACGAGCAGACCGTCCGGCCGTCCCGGTGGTAGTGGAAGGTCGGCGGCACCGGCTTGCCGTTCTCCTCCTCGTACTCCACCAGGAAGACCTCGGCCCCGCCCTCGGAGATCGCCGGATCGTCCCGGAATTCCCCGAACCAGCCCCCGTACGCCACCGCGAAGGTCCACCCGCCGCTCACCCCCAGCCGCAGCCCGATTCCGTCCAAGGCGTCCCCGTACTCGGAATCCAACGCCTCGACCAGCCCGTCCCCGGTGAGCTCACCGACCGGCTCCACCGTGCGCTCCGACCATTGGGCCGAGGCCGCGATCCGCGCCGCCAGCGCCTCGATCCCGAGTCCCCGGGCCAGCGTCACGCTGTAGCCGCCGAAGGCGATGCTCTGTGGCTCCGCGAGCCAGGCGATTCCGTCCGTCATGCAGGTGATCCTGCCGCACCACACCGACACACCCCGCCCCGGGCCACCGGACTGTTCCGGCCCGGCCGCCCACCCGGCCCGATCAAGGAGACAGCCCCTAGCTCACCGGCCGCCGGTGTACGAGAACGACCCCGCGATGTCGAAGCCGGCCAGCGCGGCGGCGTCGGCGGTCGCGGAGTTGGGCCCCGGTGTCCAGCACCGCGCGGAGCCGCGAGGAGGCCACGTCCTCCACGTAGGAATCGCCGGCGGTGAGCTGCTTGATGCGGTGTGGGTCCACGTCGTGGCCGACGGCGCGATGGCCCACCTCGGCGGCGCGCACGGCGAGCGGCAGTCCCACGTAGCCTTGGCCGGCGACAACAACATCCATGACGACTCCGATCCGGGTAAGGAGCACCGCTGTGGCCCTGGTTTCCGTGGTGATGCCTGTGCACAATTCGGTGGCCACGCTCGGGCCCGCAGTTCGGTCGGTGCTGGCGCAGACCCACACCGATCTCGAACTGCTGATCACGGACGACGCGTCTTCGGACGGTTCGATGGATCTGCTGAGAGAGCTGGCTCGGCAGGACGAGCGGGTCCTGCCGGAGGCAGCGGCCCGGCAGGGGGGCGCGGCCCGGGCCCGCAACCTGGCCATCGCGCGGGCCCGGGGTGACTACATCGCCTTCCTCGACAGCGATGACATGTGGCTCCCGACGAAACTGGAGAAGCAGCTCGCCTTCGCCGCGACGGCCGGGACGCCCCTCACGTTCACCTCCTACTACAAGATGGACGCCCTGCACTCGGGCGAGGCCGCCGACTTCGTCCCGAACGGGCGTGTGGTGTGGGCGCCGGAGCGCGTGGACTACAGCGCGATGCTGGTCCAGGACCACATCGGCGCCCTGACCGCCATGTACGACCGCAGGGTGGTCGGGACGAGGCTGATGCCGGACATGCCGAAGAGGCAGGACTACGCGCTCTGGTTGTCGATCATGCGGGATGGGACTCCCTCGCGGGCGCTGCGGGAACCCCTGGCGGTGTACCGGGCGCAGCGGGCCGGGTCGCTCTCGTCGAACAAGCTGTCGCTCGTCCCGTACAACTGGAACCTCTACCGTCGGCACGAACAGCTCTCGGTGTTCCGGTCGACGCGGGCTCTGGCCGGAGCGGCATGGCACTCAGTGCGGAAGTCGCACATCTAGCACCCGTTCACGAGCCCGGGGAGCCCGGTGCGCGACCGTTTCCGGGTGGCGCCCGACCGGGCCCCGCCCCGTGGCCGTGCCGCGTGCTCGGCGGCTGGACCCGCAGGGCGGGACTCGGCGGGTCACCGGTGCCGTCAGTCGGCCACGCGGTCGAGCCGGCTCCGGCCGGCGCGCGCAGGAACAAGCGGCGCCGACCGTGCCGGGTATCCCGGCCAGGCATTCGACCCCGGACAGGTGCTCGGCGGCGGCCCAGGCTCTGTCGGGGTTGCGAACCGGTGCAGGAGTTCCTGGACGCCACGCTCAAGAGCTGACCGGCCTCGACGTGGTGCGCACGCTACATGGCGGATGTGCATGGTGGCGATCTGGTGACCGTTGGTCATATGTGCTGACTGTGGCGGTACTTGGGTGGGTGGGAGGTGGGTGCCCACCCATTCCACTAGAAGGTCACTCGACCGCCGACACCTGAGCTTCGGCCGCGAAGGCGAGGAAGTCGGCCTAGGTAGAGGGCGAGAAGGAGAGCTGCGGGCCGGCCTTGTCCTGATCCGGGCCGCATCGCCAGGACGGATGCGTTCCGGCCGTAGCGCCGTACGCGATGGACGTGACGAACAGCCGGCGAGCAGGGCATCCTGAGCGGCATGGACTTCCAGCCGGTTGAGCGCGCCTCGGAGGCGTTCCAGCAGTCACTGTCCGCGGAGGAGATCGGGAAGGTCTGCCGACGGGCCTTCGGGGACGCCGCCGCGCCGGTGTCCGCCATCGAGCTGGGCACGGGGATGTACAACAACGTCTACCGTGTCATCCTGGCCGGCCGGGACCGGCCGGTGATCCTGCGGGTCGCGCCGCCGGAGGCCCGCCAGTTCCTCAGCGAGCGCCACCTGATGCGAAACGAGTACGCGAGCCAGCCGTGGCTGGCCGTGATCGCACCACTGATGCCCCAAGTCCTCGCCGCGGACTGGTCGCACGAGGTGATCGGCCGGGACTGGATGATCCAGACCCACCTGGACGGCATCCCGGCCCCGGAGCACCTGGGGACGTACCCGCGTACCGCCTGGCCGGTGTTCTTCCGGCAGATGGGCGCCATCGCCCGCTCCGTGCACGACGTGCGGGGCCCGCACTTCGGGCCCGTCGGCGGTCCGGGGTACGGGACGTGGAGCGAGACGGTGATCGCGTCGCTGGAGGAGATCGCCGCCGACCTGGACGGTGCCGGCCTGGACGCGGCCGACGTACGGAAGGTCGCCGCAGCGGCCGCGCACGAGAGCGCCGTGTTCGACGAGGTCACCGAGCCGAGGCTGCTGACCGGGGACCTGTGGACCGTCAACGCCCTCATGGACCCGGCAGCTCCCGAGCCGGTGATCACCGGCGTGCTGGACTTCGACCGCACCTGGTTCGGGGACCCCGCCGCTGACTGGACCATCCGCATGGCGACGGCCAAGGACGACGAACGGACCACGTTCTGGGAGTCCTACGGGGCCCTGGACCGCTCGCCCGCAGCGGTGTGGCGGGCGAGGGTCTACGAGGCCCGGCACCTGGGCGCGATCCGCCTGGAGCGCCACCGGCTGGCCAAGACGGACGCGGTCCGCGAGAGCTACGGCGCGATGGCCGAGGTGCTCACCGGTCTGACCTGACCGGGCCCGTTCTCCGGGACCGGTTCGACCCGGATGCGGACTTGCCGCAGGAGCGCGTCGGCCCGCTCCTCGACCTCGGCGGCATCCGGGCCGGTGACCACGAACGACCCCAGCCGGTGGCTGTTGGCGCCCGGCTCGTGGACCGCGCCGCCGATCGCAGCCCGCCAGCGGACGAACGGCACGCCCGGTCCCGTCTTCGGGAATCCGGAGAGGGACGTCAGCCGTCCGGCGCGCGGGCTGGTCAGGAACCGGACGGTCGCGTATCCGCGGGCGGTGGGGGCGAGCGCGGGCTGGCAGGCGAGTGCGACATCGAGCAGGGCCGCCCACACGTCGATGCCCAGGGCGTGCTGGATCAGGACCCCGATGTGCCCGGCGGCGAGGCGGGCGCCGATCTCGATGACCTCGCACCGCCCGTCCGCCGCGACGATGATCTCGGTGTGCGAGGCGCCGTGCCGGATACCGACCGCCCGGACCGCCGCTTCGACCTCCCGGTACACGGCTGCCTCGACAGCCGGGGGCAGGTGAACGGGGAGGCTGTGCCCCGTCTCGACTCTATTCGGGCCGCCGGTCACCTGCTTCCGGGTCACGGCGAGGTGCGCCGTGGTGCCGTCCTGCGTGAGGGACTCGACGCTGTACTCCGTCCCCGCGGCGTACGCCTGGACCAGGACGCGCGGGTCGCCGCCGCTTTGGTACATGTCGGCCACCTCGCGGGCGGCGTCGGCGGCTGCGGCCGCACCGGCCGGGCAGCGGTCGCACGTAAGCCTGTTGCGGCATCTCGCACCTTGCCTCCGGGCTGGAGGTCGACCACATCACGCCCATCGCCCACGGCGGGGAGGACGTGGCCGGGAACGTCCAACTCCTCTGCCTGTCATGCCATGCGGCGAAGACCCGGGCGGACTTTCAGGTGCGCGCCCGCCGTTCTGAAAGCACGACGCCCCGGCACGGGCTCTGAGAGGTCCACACCGGGGCGACAAGGGGGGCTAACGAAACGCGTCAGCGCAGGAGGATTTCCCTAGTTCGTCCAGGAGTTGCGTTCCTTCTCACGCTGGTTGTCCTTGGCCTCGCTGGCGTAGCCAGCGTTCCGCGTGGCCTCGACGACCAGATCCGAGCCCTTGGGGTAGACGGTCACCTCTTTGCCGTAAACGGGCTGGTATAGCGTGACCCCGTAGTCGTCATCGCCACCGTCGCCTTGCCATACCTTTTTGATGATGCCGTCTTGATACTGACCGCCGGTGGACTTATTCAGCTTGGTGTTGATGATCCGCACCTCCCCGGTGGGATAGGGGGGCTTGAGCTTATTGACCCTAGTGGTGGAAGCTTCGCGCGCAGCCCATTCGCGCTCGATCATGGCCTCGGTGTCGCCCCGGTCGAGGAAGCCGGATTTGTCTGAGTCAAGGTCATCGAAGAGCTTGGCGGCTTCCTGCTCATCCCACAGTCCGTCCATCGCACCCCTGCCGCTCCGGACGTACGCGAGCCACTCCTCCTTGCTGACCATGCCGTCCCCGTCCCCGTCCCCGTCCCCGGTCCGGTCGGCCAGCTGGAGCCACCGCGTGAACTGATCCAGCGTCACTGTGCTCGCATCCATGGGCATCTCATCTCTCCGTGGCTTCTTTGTCGCCGGAGCACTGCCCACTGCGATTACCCGAAACACATCAACCACTCGAATGGGTGAACTAGCGCCCTTCGTCCACCGACAGAACGGATTAGAGGTATCGCCCGTGCCATGGTCTACGAGCAATCGGCGAGAGCGTCTGCCAGCAGACTGGCCAACGCTGCGTCAGACAGTTCTGCGCCATGACGATTGGCGGTGTGTGGCGGTCATGCGCGATGGCGATTGATGCGCGGAGCCGGCGACGGACGTGGACCACATCCAGCCGGGCGACGACCACAGCCTTGAGAACCTTCAAGCACTGTGCGGTTGGCACCACGGCCGCAAGAGTGCATACGAGGGCGTGGCAGCGCGGGCGGCGAGGCCCCAGCCAGGGCGGGCGAGGCCGGTTGGTCGGCATCCTGCCGACCTCTGAGGCCACGAAGCCGCGGAGCATAGTCATGCTCGCTGGCCCGCATAGTCATGCTCGGTCGTCGCGCCCGGCCCTGTCCGACCCCGGGGGTAGACCCCCTTATGTCCGTTTCGCCCCCCGCTAGCGTATAGCCACTCGGAGGCTGTACGGGTTCCAAGGCCGTCAGACGGGCAGCAGACCGGGGCTGACCTGCTGGTTGGCGGTGGTCTGCGACCTCACAACACGGGGTAACCATGCACTCCGACGGCGCGTCTTTGAGACGGCCGAAGGTCGGGTGACGCCGATCAGCGCGCAAGCAACAGAACCCCCGACCTCTCCGGTCGGGGGTTCTTCGCGTGTTGAGGAACGGCTCAAACGTCGCCGAACTCGCCGTCCACGGCAGCGTGGATGAACGCCGCCCAGGCGTCGGGGGTGAATCGCAGCCGGGGGCCGTCAGGGTCCTTGGAGTCACGTACCGTGCCGGGACGGTTGTCATCCACTTCGATGCAGTCCCCGCCCTGACCGTTGCTATAGCTGCTCTTCCGCCACCGGGCAGGCTGTTCCTCGGAGTGCATCGGTGAATCCTTCCCATGCCGATCTGATCACGGTCTCAGAGTCCTGTGGAGATAGGGACTGAGCCCTCAGCAGATCGTAGAGCCCTTGCCGATGCGCCACGTCTTGCGTGTCATCGAACAAGCGGCCCGATCGGCTGCCCTCCTCATAGGCGATCACTGCGTGGTCGGCCGTGGTCAACAAGATCAGGGAGGAACCGCCCAGTTCCGAGTGCGCACCAGAGCCAAGGGGAAGCACCTGGATCGTGACATGCCGGAGCTGGCACGCGGCGAGGATCAGGGACAGCTGCTCGGCCATGACAGCAGCCCCGCCAACCGGCCGACGAAGTGCCCACTCATCCAAGATGAACCAGTACCGGCACGCGGGCGGTTCTTGGTAGACGCGGGTCTGACGTGCCATTCGGGTCGTCAGCCAGTCCTCGATCTCGCCCGGGGTGGCGAACGGCTCGCCAGCGTGGAGCACCGCGCTGGCGAAGGCTTGCGATTGGAGCAGGCCCGGCACGGTCAGCGTGTACGACTCGTGCCCGATGGCAGTGCTGGCCAACTTGAGGTAGGTCGAGTACTTGTCGGGGAACGGTTCCTTCTTCGCGAGCACGTAGTACCGCTGGAACGAGCCATCTGTGTTGAAGGCGGCGTCCAAGCTCTCGGACAGGCCCTCGGGTGGCTTCGACTCGCCGTTCTCGATCCGGCTGAGGTGCCCCTTCGAGAAGTTGAGGATCTGGGCGAGTCGCCCAAGCGACATGTTGCCGTTGGCCTTACGGAGGCGGCGGATCTCCGAGCCATAGAAGTGGCGGGGCGACTTCTCCGGGTGGAGCTCCTGTTTTCGGCATGTTCAACGAGAGCCACTCGGGCAACGGGAATGAGAGCCACATTGCTCCGTTCGGGAAGCTCGCGGTGAGGTCGGCCGAGCAAGATCGGCAATGAGTTTCGGAGCCACCCCTATCGGGTGATGTTTCGTCACGACGTTTCATGTTCCGGGTGTTGTCACCGGGTTCGTCGCTGCTCGGTCGATAGGTTGACTGTCCCGGGCCCCCTCGGCTGTGTCCCTGACAGGCTCAGCCCGGGAGGGCCCGGCTCCGTTGCCGAGGGCAGTGTTGAGGAGAGCCGCTCAAGCCTCGGACCGGTCGAGGAGAATCTTGATGGCATCAAGAGCGTTGTCGACCTCGTAATCGGGTGCTGTCTCGGCGCGAGGCCAGGAGCGACCGCGGCGGATCCAGATCGTCCGCAGTCCCGCTTCGCGGCCCCCGGCGATGTCAGCGGTGACGCTGTCGCCGGCCATCCAGCCGGTCCAGGGTCCGCCGACACCACAGCGTTGCGCGGCGAGGGAGAAGATCCGAGGATCTGGTTTGCGAAGGCCCTCGGCCTCGGAGATGCACCAGCCGTCCAATAATTCAGTGAGCCCGGCGTGCTTCATCGCGCCGAGCTGCGTTTCGTGGACGCCGTTGGTCACTACGCCCACACGCCACTGCGCCGCCCGCAGCTCCGACAAGGCCGAGAGGACGGCCGGCTCACACCGCATGAACTCTGGGTAACGCCGCCGATACTGTGCCCACAGATCCTCGACCGACGCCGCCAGGCCGAAGCGTTCACGGACCGTGGCGAAGAACTCGGCCTTGGGACAGAGGCCGTCGTCGTCGATCTCCGTCAGCCATTCGACGACTTCGGGACCGAGCCCCCAGAGGGCGGCGAACTCCTGCGCCCACCGGGCAAAGGCCGAACCCCGGTCCACCAGTGTGTTGTCCAGATCGAACAGGGCGAGTCTCTGCACGGAGGAGACCATAGCGACATCTGAGAGGTGGCACGACCTGATTCGCGGGCTGGGATCGGGACTGCCCACTGCTGCGGGTCGGCCAAGGGCTCAGGGGCGGAAGCCCTCGCCTGCCCCCGCTGCGCCCCCGCCGTACGTGCCGTCTTCGCCATCGGCGACGACCGGTAGTCCACGCCACAACCACCCCGCCCGGCCGTCTGCCGGGCGGGGTTTCAAAGGCCCCTCGCTGTATCCCGAACGGTGTGCACTTCGACGAACGGCGCCACGCGTCCGCGGGCCGCTTCTGGCACGCCGCTCTCCACAACGCCCACACCGCCCACCAGCGCGACCTCGGCGCGGGCATCCTGTCCGATCTCGCGTATCAACTGCTGTGGCTCAAGGACGCACGAGCCGCCGCCGACATCCTCGACCACGCCATCCCTCGGACTCAGCACCCCACCGCGCGGTCCCTCCTTCACCTGCGACAGGCCCGCGCCCTCGCCGTGCTCGACGAGGGCGGCCTGTGCCGCCGGGCCCTCGCCGCCGCAGAGAAGGCGCTGGATACCCCGCCGTATGATCCCGCACCCGCCTGGTGCTCGTGGATGTCGCACGCCGACCTGGCCGCGGACAGCGGCCGTTGCCTCGCGGACCTCGGTCAGCGCCGCCAGGCCCACCAGCTCATGGACGAGGGCATTGCTTTGCTGCCCGCCACCCGCTCCAAGACCAGATCCGTGTTCCTGACCTACCAGGCCGAGACCTACCTCCGCGACGGCGAACCCGACATCGCCGCGGAGACCGCCACACGCTCCCTCGACCTGGCCAGCCGGATCGACGCCCCCAGGTGCGTGACGATGATCCGCGACCTCGAACCAGAGCTGTCGCGATACGCGCAGACCGCTTCCGTCGCCGAACTGCTCGAACGGCTTCGAGCGGTCGGTTGAAGCTTCGCCGCCGGCTGCCCACTCCTGCTTGTGGAGTTCGAACAGATGGTTGGACCGCACGGAGTACGAGGTGGTGCAGTCCGGCCCCCGCCGGCTGTGGGACGAGGTGGCCGCCGCGTACCGGTGGTGGGCCGACCAGGACGGCCCCGGGCACGAGCGGTTCGGCCTGACGGTCACCCCGGAGGGCCAGACGGCCTGGCTCGACTCTCCTGACCACCCGGTTCCGCGGCAGAGCTGACGGGCCGCCCTCGCCCCGGGCCCTACCGGCGGTCTGGCAGCGCCACCCAGATCCGGTCCCGCCCGTGCACGCCACAGCGGCGCACGGGCGGGGCTTCGCCTACCGTTGCGCACGCTGGTCACTCACCACGAACCAGCGGGTCAAAGGCAATGTGCACTCTTGTTCGCTTCGCCAACGCCGGGTGGGTACGGGGAGGCTGCTCGCTCACAGATCGGCGGGGTCATAGCCGAACGGGAGGAGCCCCCGGCGCTCCCAGTCCAGGATCATGCGTGGTGCAGCACCCACCGGATGCGGCTGATCGGCGTCCAGCAGCTCGGTGACGTCGTCGTGCTGCGATACGCGCCCAAGCAGGAATCCGTCTGAGCCTCGCCGCCAAGCCTGGCTGCCCGCCCAGCGCCGGTCGACGTGGGCGTTCCTGTGGTGACGGCGCAGTGGTCAAGCCCTCGCCCGGCGGCGCGCCGCCGGGCGAGGGCCGGGACAGCTGCTGCCTTCTCCGTCGGCAGGACGTCCCGGAGGATCCGGGCGGACCGACGGGCGTTGGGGCAGTGGATGACCTCTTCCGGCGTCACGGTGAGGTCGACTCTCACGTCGTTGGTCATATGTGCTGACTGTGGCGGTACTTGGGTGGGTGGGTGGGAGGTGGCTACCCAACCATTCCACTAGAAGGTCACTCGACCGCCGACACCTGAGCTTCGGCCGCGAAGGCGAGGAAGGCGGCCCAGGCGGAGGGCGAGAAGGCGAGCTGCGGGCCGGCCTTGTCCTTGGAGTCCCGGACGTGGACGAGGTTGGGGTGGGCAGCCACCTCGACGCAGTTGCCGCCCTCGTAGTCGCTGTAGCTGGACCGGATCCACGGTGCTGCGACGCTCATAGTTGCTCCGCTACCTTTCTGATGAACTGCATGGAATCCTCAACGCTGAGGGCTTGCGCGCGGATTATCGCGTGCCGCGTGCTGAGCTCGCTCACGACCTTCGGGTCGGAGTGGAGTGCGTTCGTTCCATGGGTTTCCACATATACGTAGTGCTCGTGATTGACCGTCTCTATGACAACCATCGATCCGGAGAGGGCCGAGGGGATGGCCCGGTCGATGGTCAGGATCTGGACTCGCACATTGCGCAACTGTTCGGTCTCCAGCAGGCGGTGCAGCTGTCGCTGCATCGTTCCTGGGCCGCCCAGGCCGGCGTGGAGGGCTGCCTCGTAGATCACGAAGCTGTACAGCACGGTGGGGCGGAGGGTCAGCTTCTCCTGTCGGAGCATCCGAGCCTTGACGCGATCCTCGACCGTCGCATCGTCCACGGGCGGCATGGTGTTGCTCAAGATCGCTCTCGCATACTCCTCCGTCTGTAGCAGGCCGGGGATGTAGAGAGGCTCATACGAGTACATCGCGATGGCCTCGTCTTCGGCGTCGCGGTACGAGTCGGTGCGAGTAGGCGGGCTCTCCGAGGCCAGGTACTGGTAGGCCCCGAGCAGCATGCCTCGTGCGTTGCACAACTCGTCGGCAACGGTGAGGAGCTTCAGTGAAGGCTTCCTTCGTCCGGCCTCCATCGACCGCACGCTCTCGCAGTCGTAGTTCGAGGCTGTGCTCAACTCATCTCGAGTGACACCGGCTTGGGCGCGCCAGCGCTTGATTTGGTCGCCGCAGTACTTCCATGCCGTCGGGTTCTGCTTGGGCGTGGCCATCTCCGGATCCCCTCCTCGTGCCGGTCAACCTGCGGTGCAAGTGCTGAGGTACCGGCGTCGTAACTCCCGAGGCTATGCCCGGTTGCCGACGCTTGGAACGTGTAATGGCCGAACTCCGCCCCACGGAGTGACGCCCGACCTCCCCATGCCCCCAAGGACACTGATGATCACTCAGGCTGTCGACATCGAGTGGATGTTCCCCCGCCACCCCCGCAGCGCCGGCCGGGCCCGCGTCCAACTGCTCCGGCAGGCCTACGTCTGGCAGGTCGCCGACGAGACCACCGAGATCGCCGTCCTCCTTCTCAGCGAGCTGGTCACCAACGCCTGCCGGCACGCCCGTGGCCCGCGCGACCGTCTCGTGGGTGTCCGCTGCCTGATCGTCGACGACCTGCTCCGGGTCGAGGTCACCGACGCCAATGAGGACCTTCCCCAGCCCCGCGAGGCCGCCCCCGACGACGAGGCCGGCCGCGGCCTGCACCTCGTCGACGCCCTCGCCGACTCCTGGGGCGCCCACCTCCGCGGTGAGGGCTACCGCGGCAAGACCGTGTGGTTCCAACTGAAGCTCTGGGGCGGCGCGCTGTAGCGGCCGCGCGCCTGGGGGCCGGTCTCCCGGTGCAGGCTCTGATAAACATTTCAAGGTCATCCGGGCATTCCTCCTGCCCTTTCGGGCAATGCGTGGCCGAATTCCCTTTCGGTGGCCGATTCCCCGCGCCTCTCGCTCAATTCGGCCGGGCCGGAACTCCGGCCTGGCCGAATCCATGCCAGTCGTGGACAGTCTTTCGGTAACGGGCGGGGTGGGCGGATGGCAAGGTGATGGCGGCGTACCCCGATTGGTCAAGACCACTGCGATCTGCCCTGATCCATGCTGCGGAATGGTAAACCTCCACTTGTGGGCGGCGTACGGCCTGACCTGGCATGTCCGTTCTCGACCCGCCGTCTCGTGGTCTGGACCGCGCAAACCGGCCAACTCCTTGACAGGGCCATGCTGCCCATTGAAAGCTGGATGAGCTGCCGGAATCTCCCTGGGTTTCGGCTGTTGAAAATTTTACCGGCCGGCCGGTTCCGCGGTGTTCGAGTCCCTGTGCGCCCCCGTGAACGCACGTACTTCGAATGCCGCAGAGTCATGCGTCGTTACGCCGGATTCAACTTCGTTTCCATTTCTGATGCACCACCAACCCTCGACTGGCCCCGTCATGCCGTAATCGACCGAAGAGTGGAATCACTATGGGGAAACCTGCCATCGTGCTGCTGAGTGGCGGCCTCGACTCGACCACGAGTCTGGCGATCGCCAAGGATCAGGGCTTCACGCCCTACGCGCTGAGCTTCCGCTACGGCCAGCGCCACTCCGTCGAACTGGCGGCCGCGCAGCGGGTCGCCCAGCGGCAGGGGGTGGAGCGGCACGTCATCGCCGACATCGACCTGCGGGTGTTCGGCGGCTCAGCCCTCACCGACGACATCGAGGTCCCCAAGGGCCGGAGCGACGAGGAGATGGAGAGCGGCATCCCGCTCACCTACGTCCCCGCGCGCAACACCATCTTCCTCTCCTTCGCGCTCTCCTACGCCGAGGTCGTCGGGGCGCTGGACATCTTCACCGGCGTCACCGCCGTCGACTACAGCGGCTACCCCGACTGCCGCCCGGAGTACCTGGCGGCGTACGAGGCGATGGCCAACCTCGCCACCAAGTCGACGGCCGACGGCGAGCACCGCATCCGCCTGCACTCGCCGCTGCTGCACCTGTCCAAGGCGGACATCATCCGCACCGGCATCGGGCTCGGCGTCGACTACGCCCTGACCTCCAGCTGCTACGACCCGGACGAGGACGCCCGCGCCTGCGGCCAGTGCGACACCTGCCGGCTGCGGCTCAAGGGCTTCAGCGAGGCCGGCATCGCCGACCCGGTCCGCTACCAGGGCGTGTCGGCATGACCTACCTCGTCAAGGAGATCTTCTACACGCTCCAGGGAGAGGGCCGGCACGCCGGCCGCCCGGCGGTCTTCTGCCGCTTCTCCCGCTGCAACCTGTGGACCGGGCTGGAGAAGGACCGCCACCGGGCGATCTGCCAGTTCTGCGACACCGACTTCGTGGGCACCGACGGCGAGAACGGCGGCCGGTTCGCCACCCCGGAGGACCTCGCCGCCGCCGTCGAACGAGTGTGGGCGCCGGACGCCAGCGAGCAGCGGTTCGTCGTCATCACCGGCGGCGAACCCCTGCTCCAGCTCGACGCCCCCGCCGTCGACGCCCTGCACGACCGGGGCTTCGAGGTCTCGGTGGAGACCAACGGCACCCGGACGCCGCCGCCCGGCATCGACTGGCTCTGCGTCAGCCCGAAGCTCGGCTCCGAGATGATCGTCGAGCGGGGCAACGAGCTGAAGCTGGTCTACCCGCAGGAGAACGGCGAACCGTCCCAGTTCGAGCACCTGGCGTTCGAGTCCTTCCGCCTCCAGCCCATGGACGGCCCCGACATCGAGGCCAACACCCGCGCAGCCGTCCAGTACTGCCTGGACCACCCGCTCTGGAACTTCTCCCTGCAAACCCACAAGTACCTGGGGATTTCCTGATGAGTACGTTGCTTCTGCCCGGTGGGGCGGCGGCCCGGCACACCGTGTCGGTGCGGCACAACTTCGAGACCGCGCACCGGCTTCCGCACCTGGAAGGCAAATGCGTCCACTTCCACGGGCACTCCTGGTGGATGCAGGCCAGCATCTCGGCGCCGGCCCTCGCCGACGGCACGGTGGTGGAGTTCGGCGCGTTCAAGGCGCGGATCCGCTCGTGGATCGACACCCACCTCGACCACGGCGCCATGCTGGGCGCCGACGACCCGCTCGCCGCGGTGCTGACCGAGCACAAGAGCAAGCTCTTCCGCTTCGGCGCCGCCGACCCGACCCCGGCCGAACGACTCGCCGAAGGACTGTCGTACCCGACCGTCGAGGCCGTCGCCGAACTGCTCGCCCGGGTCGCCGACGAGGCGCTGCGCTCGTTGGACAGTGCGCCCGGCGCGTTTGTCCAGGAGGTCCTGGTGAACGAGACCCACGTCAATGCCGCGGGATGGCGCAATGTGCCGGCCTGAGCTCGGCCGGCCGTCCCCGTTGTCCACCGAGGAGTTCACGACATGACCAGTATCGACAGCCCGGCTCTCACCGGATCGGCTCTCACCGGGGCCGCCCTCTCCGGGGCCGAGCTCTCCGGCGAGGCCGCCCTGGACCAGGCCACCGCCCACGCGCGCGCCATGCTCACGTCGCTCGGCATCGACTGCGACAGCGCGTCCACCCGGCGCACCCCCTACCGGTTCGTGAAGGCCCTGGCCGAGATGACCGACGGGCTGCGCCAGGACCCGACCCGGCACCTGAAGGTGCAGTTCCCGGCCGAGTCCGTCAACCAGGGGATCATCGCCGCCGTCGACGTCCCCTTCGTCGCCGTGTGCGAGCACCACGTCCTGCCGTTCCTCGGCCGGGCGACCGTCGCCTACCTCCCGGCGCCGGGCGCCCACATCGTCGGCCTCTCCAAGCTCGCCCGGGTGCTCCAGGAGTACGCGGCCAGGCCGCAGGTGCAGGAGCGGCTCGGCGAGCAGGTGGTCGAGGCGCTCAGCAAGCACCTGACCTCGCTCGGCGCGGCCTGCCTGATCCGCTCCGAACACGCCTGCCTCACCCTGCGCGGGGCCGAGGCGCACGGGGCGGTCATGGTGACCAGCCACCTGTCCGGGGAGTTCACCACGGACCAGGGCCTGCGCGCGCAGGTCCTCGCCCTGGCGCCCGCCCACACCGGGCGCTGACCGCTCCCCGCACGACCACCCGGCGGCGGCGCCCCTTCGGCGCCGCCGCCAGGCGCCTTCGCCCCCGATCCGACCTGCTCCGACTTGCTCCGACCTGCTCCGACCCTGAACGGACCACGCGCGTGAACATCGCCTTCGTGCTGCTGACCCACAACCCCGACGAACCGGCCGGGATCGAGCGCAGCATCGCCTCGCTCGCCGACGGCCTGCGCGAACTGGGCCACCGCGCCCTCATCGTGGCGGCCGGCCCGGCCCACCCGGCCGACGACCCCGACCTGCTCCGCCTGACCAGCCTCGCCCTGCCGCGCCCCGTCCAGTACGACGAGGTGATGCGCCTGCTCGCCGAACCCGCCGCCGTCGACCGGGAGGTGCGGGACCTGCTCACCGCCCACCGGGTCGACCTGGTCTGCTGGGTCGACGCGGGCGCCGGCCTCGGCTTCCTCAACCCCGCCCCGCCCGGCGTGCGCACCGCGCTGATGGTGCACTTCCTGCGCACCGACGACGCGATGCACGAGAGCCTCAAGCACCAGCCGGGCGTCGTCCTGCCGGTCAGCGACTTCCTGACCGGCGAGGCCGCCCGCGCCGGGCTCGACACCACCGGCTGGCAGGCCCTGCCCAACGCCCTGCTGCACCACAGTGCGCCGCCCACCGCCGAGGAGCGCGAGCGGCTGCGGCGCACCGGCCCGGTGCGGACGCTCTCCCGGGCCGATCCGCAGAAGGGCGTCGCCGAGCTGCTCCGCGCCTACCCCGCCGAAGGGCTCGGCCGGCCCGTCCAGATCGTGCTGGCGGCGGCCGGGTTCGAGTTCTGGCCCGGCATGCAGGAGCAGGTGATCAGCGAATGCCGCGCCCTGGCCGCCGGCCTGCCGGACGTCGAGATCCTGCCCGCCCTGCCCTGGCAGGAGGTGCAGCCGTTCCTCGCGGGCGCCGCCGTCACCGTGATGGGCTCGAACGCGCCGGAGACCTTCGGCAACGTCGCCGCCGAGTCGCTGTCGGTGGGCACGCCGGTGGTCGGGTACGGGCTCGGGCACCTGCCCGTGCTCACCGGCGGGGCGGGCCGGATGGTGGAGCTGGAGCAGGGGCCGGAGGGGATCTGGCGGGCGCTGCGGGAGCTGGTCGACGACCCGGAGGCCTACCACGCGGCCGTCGGGCAGGCGCCGCGGCAGGTCGCCGACCAGACGCCGGTCGCGGTCGCGCGGGCGTTCCTGCGGGCGGCGGCGCCGGACGCGGTCTGAGCGGCTGCGTGCTTGAGCGGCCACGTGGTTGAGCGGCCGGTGCGGTGGAGTGGTCATCGCGTCTGAGCGGCCATGTGTCTGAGCGACCACACGGCTGAGGGCCCCCGGGGTGTCCGGGGGCCCTCAACCGGCCTGTGGGGGTCAGGACTTGGCGGCCGATCCGGGCCGGGCGACCAGGACGGCACCCTGGTCCCCGATCGCGTGCGGGCGGCGTGCGAAGTGGCGGCGCAGCGCGGGCGCGATCGCCTGCCGCATCGCCCCGGCGTCCGGGTGGTCCTCGTACCAGAAGTTGACCAGCGTCGTCGTCGCCGCCCGGACCCGGTCGTCCAGGTCGGGCTCGGGGAAGTGCAGCGCGGCCTCCGTCCGGTACAGCGAGAAGTCGTGGAACCCGTGCGTGCTCAGCAACTCGGCCGCGGTGGCCAGCAGATAGCCCTGGTGGTCATGGGGCTCGCCGGCCAGCGGGACGCAGGTCTCGTTGAGGATGCTCACCAGCTCGTTGTCGTCGGCGCCGCCGATCAGTACGACCTTCGCCTCCGGGTCGGTGCGGTCGCAGACCCGCGCCAACTCGGCGACGGACCGCTCCAGATCGTCCACGTAGGGCAGGATCCAGGTGGCGAACACCACGTCGAACGAGGCGTCCGGGAACGGCAGCGACTCCGCGTGCCCGGGGATGATCTCGATCGTGCCGGTGCCGCCCTCCTCCGCGCGCTCGGTGAGCGTCGCCACCCGCTGGCTGTGCGGCTCGACGGTGGTGCAGTGGCCCAGCTGGACGGCCACGGCGCGGGTGAGGTCACCGGTGCCGCCGCCGACGTCGAGCGCGCGCTTGTTGGCGGCGGTGGTGGAGCAGATCAGCGAGATCTCCTCCCGGCGCTCCAGCCGGCTGGTGAAGTCCAGCCAGCCGCCGTGACTCAGCCGGTGCGGCCCGCGATAGGCGGCCGGCATGCGGTCGGCCGGCCCGCACAGCGGATGCGTGCGCACACCCGTGGCGTCGAGGCCGGTGGAAACCAGTGCGGTGGATATCGGCGCGTTCAAATTAGAGCTCCCCTGAGGAGATTGTTCACGGGTGCATTCCATTGTGGCGCAGGGTGTCTCCATCGTAGCCATTGGCGGTGGCCAGTCAATGGTGGTCCGGAAAGGTCTGATGAAATGGCTTGGAATGGACCTCTCGGTACGACCGGACAGTGCCCCGGCATTCACTGGAGCCGAATTCAAGGTTTACTGCGAGGGGTGACCGGTGATTCCAGGCAGGTGGCGAGCGCCGTCTGATTCGCCAGGAAGCGCGTCGCCACCGCGATGCTCCGTGACTCCGCTATCGAACTGCCGCGGACTTCCTGGAGGATCCTGCGCAGGGCGACCAGGTCGTACCGCCGCACGACCTCGATGATCGCGGTCTCGGCCAGCGGCCCGAGGCGGGCGCCCGGCACGATCGACCGGGTGCACAGGTCGAGAAGTGCGGCCGCCGCCCCGGAACGGGGGCCGCCGGGCCAGGCGAGACCGGCGATCCGCCGGATCCTCCGGTCGTCGGCCTGCGGTTCGTCGGCCCGCGGCCCGTCGGCCGGTTCCGGGGCGAACCAGTGGTGGCGCCGGGAGAGGACGGCCGCGCACAGCAGCGCGTCGACGTAGGTCGTGTGGTACGAGTGGTAGAAGCGGTAGCCGGCGCGGCCGGCCGGTTCCTGCTTCGCCAGCTCCGCGTCCCGGAACGTGGGACCGGGCAGCGCCCCCCGGTCGTCGAGCACCCGGGTGCGCACCGCCCAGCCGCAGCGTGCGGCCGCCGAGGCGTGCCCCGGCAGTACCGCATCGGCCAGCAGCAATTCCCCCAGCAGGTCGAAATCGTCGATGGCCAGCGCGAAGCAGATGGTGGATCCGATCGAGGACCGGAGCCTTTCCGCGTCGATTCCCGGAATCCCGGCCACGCCGAAGTCGGTGGCGTACATGAGGGTATGGGTGAGTGCGTAGCAGTCCTCCCGGGTGGCGTAAAGACCGTCCCGATCGGAGGCAATGGCCGACACCTCCGGACGCCACTTCGACGCCGCCCGGCCGGATTCGGCGAACGCCGGATGCGCCGCCCCGCGCCGCGCCCACTCGAATTCCAGGCGACGGAACGGCACATGCTCCTCGATGCCCACCTGGCCGGTCCCGACCGCGTTTTCCAGCAGGTGGTCCAGGTCCTCGTCCGGGCAGCCCAGGGCGGAAAGGAAAAGGTGGCCCAGGCCCAGACTCGACACCGTTCTGGGGTGGCGGGCGATCACGCAGCGCACCCGGCCGCCGCGGCACCTCCGTACGCACTCGTCGACGAGCCGCCGCCAGGCCTCGCCGTCCCGGTGACCCGGAATCCGGCCGGTCACCAGCAGGAGCATCGCCGTCTCGATGGCGACCTTGTCCTCCTTGCGGACCATCTCGCCGGGGTCGTCGTGCCAGTGGGCGGCGTAGTCGTCCAGGTGTCGCAGCTGCCCGGCGGCGAACTCCAGTACCTCGTCGATCCGGTGGTGCAGATACTCCGCCAGGGGGGCCGCACCGGGCGGGGCGGTCAGGCGGTCGCGCGGGCCGGCCATGGTGATGAACCTCCGCCGGGCGTCCGGTCCCCTTGTTCGTGGGTCCGCTTGTTCGGGGCGGCCTTGTTCGGGGTGGCCTTGTTCGGGGGTGGCCGCAGGGCCGGTGGCGATGGCGCCCCGACTCCTGCGGTCACCGTGTGCCGGTTGTCGACGATGCCATTCCTCATTCCTCAAGCGGGCGGACTACGACGCAGTAGTTGGGATTGCATGCCACGAACGACTGGGTCTGCTTCTCGCTGTTGATCACCTCGGGCGTCAGATGCCCGCGGAGCTTCTCCGCCAAATTGATCAACTCGCTGTCGGACAGCTCCTGGGCAAGCTTCTGCAGGTCCACCTGGCGTTCGGTCATCGCTCCCACCTCCTTTCCGTTCGGCTAGCGGAACAGCCGCTGCAGAGTGGGGGACCGCAGCAGGATGTCCGTGATCTTCTCGATGAGACGCGGATGGTATTCCGGGCGCCCGCCCAGCTCGTGGACCACGCGTTCGGCCGGGCTCCCGCCCAGCAGGAGGCGGAGGATCTCCGGCAGCGGCTCGACGGGATCGATGCCGTCAGCCTGGGAGAGCAGATCGCCGATCCCCGCAGCCATCCGCCCAACGGGATCGGCCCCGTACCGTGCGGCGAAGGCGTCCAGGGAGCCCCGGCGGTCCAGGCCGTTCAGCGCGAGCGCCAGCACGAGCCGCGCCTCGGGGGAGTTCACCCGGCGGCGCAGGGCCGTCAGCCGGTGGTCGCGCACCACCTCGCGGGCGGCTGCCCGCAAGGGGTCGGCGAACTCCGCCCGCCGGTCGGCGACGAGGCCGATCGCCTCCTCGGTGAAGGCGCCGTCGAGGTCCAGCCCGCACACGTCCAGCAAGACGGTGACGGCGGAGACGAGATCGTCCGTGGCGAGGGAGCGCCGGACGGCCTCCCGCAGCCCCTTCTCGTCCTCCTGCCGTAAGAGGTGCAGCAGTTGGAGCCGGCGGGTGAGCGACGGGTCCTCGTCGAACGGGTTGACCGAGAGCGACGGCGGACAGTACTCGTACTGGGGCTGCGCGCCGGGGTCGGACCGGGTCCGGACGACCAGCGTCGCCGACGGCTGGTCGAGGTGGAACAGCGCGTGCGCGCCCCGGGCGCCCGGCAGGATCGGGCGCACATCGCCCACGGCCAGGACCTCCGACCGCAGCCGGGTCGTGCGGCCGAGGAGCAGCCGCCCCGAGATCCGCGCACTCTCGTCGAAGCGCCAGGAACTGTGCAGGCTCGACCCGTGGAGCACGCGGAAGGCGCCCTGGAACGCGTGCTCGTGGATGGACGTGGTCGACTCCAGCCAGTACAGCAGCGTCATGTGGAAGCGGCTGGTGCTGTACAGCGTGAGCGGCGGCTGGCCGAAACGGGCGTCGAGATCCGTCTGCGCCGGAAGCACCGGCTCACTCGCGGCCCGCGCGGCCAGTTCGAGCGCGTCGACCTCGTCTAAGCAGGCGGCCTCCGACAGGCGCCGCACGGCGATGCCGACGAAGGCGTCCTCCCCGAAGTCGTGCGCCCGCCACTCCCGTGCGACGGCGTCACCCAGCTCCCGGAACGGACTCCACACGTCGTTTCCAGCCACGATGACCGACGACCCATCCAGTGCACGGCGCCGACCTGGCAATGCCCACCAGGCGCAGACGCCTCGGAGGTTCGGGCATTTACAATTTTCCTACACCCCCGGGAGCCGCGCACCCGGGGGAGGCCTGCTCACTCTGCGTCAGATACCCCGGGGAGTGAATCCGCCGAGCCGAGCGGCTGAACCCGGTGCGCTCGCCAGAGGTGGAGGGCGGTCGGCAGCGCGATCGCGGCGCAGCCGCGTGCCGCGCCCGCTTCGCTGCGTCAGGCCGGACGGCGGGTCGAGGTGCCCTTCCGCCGGGCGCGCGGGGCTTCCAGCCGTGCGGAAGCCCCGGCAGGGGCTCCTCCGGTTACCAGGGCGCGCGGCCCGGGCGACCCTGTCGCGGTTTCAGGCGCGGCTGATCGCCGCCCCGTCGCTGCGCGGGTCGGCGGCGGCGTGCAACGTGCCGCCGGGGCCCACCCGGACAAGTTGCCCGTGGCCGACCTGCTCGTCGAGAGTCCCGCCGACCTGGACCTGCGCACCCATGCCGCGCAGGGAGCCGATGGCGGCGGCGGGGACGTCCGGTTCCACGAAGACGGCGTCCGTCGGCGCGTCCACCTCCATGCCGCCGACCACCCACCGGGGGCTGTGCAGGGCGGTGGTGACGGAGTCCCCGGCGTGCAGGCGCAGCGCGAGGTGGGCGTGGATCTGCGGTTGCGCCTTACCACCCATGGTGCCGTGCGCGCCGGTGACGGCGCCGTCCCGCCGGGTCAGGACGGGCATCAGCGTGTGGGCGGGGCGGCTGCCGCCGCGCAGGCGGTTGGGGGCGCCCGGGAGCAGGCTGAAGAACGACCCCCGGTTGTGCAGGACGACACCGGTGGCCGGGTCGAGGATGCCGGATCCGAAACTGTGGAAGAGGCTCTGGATCAGGGAGACCGCGTTGCCTTCGGCGTCCATGGCGACCACGGCGACGGTGTCGCCGCTGGGGCGGGCGGCCTGCGCGGCTGCGGTCGGGGAGGGCCCGCCGGGGTGGGCGTCCGGGTCGGTGGCGGCCTCGGCGATCCGGGCGATCCGGGCGGCGCCGAGCAGGTCGTCGACGGGGACGGGCGCGTACCGGGGGTCGGCGAGGAAGGTGTCCCGGTCGTTCGCGGCCTGTCGGAAGACGCGGGCGAGCACGGCCGCGTCGGCTCCGAGCAGGTCGAGGCCCGGATCGAGGCGTTCCACGGCGCCGAGGATCTGCAGCAAGTGCTGGCCCTGGGAGTTCGGTGGCGCGGTGAGGTACTCCTCGCCGCGGAAGGTCCGGCCGATCGGCTCGGTGGTCTCGGTGCGGTGCCGGGCGAGGTCGTCGCGGGTGATGGGCGAGCCGAGGCTCCGCAGGTGGCCGACGATCGAGGCACCGATCTCCCCGTGGTAGAGAGCGTCCGGTCCGTGGTCGGCGATGGCCGCGAGGGTCCGGGCCAGGGCGGGCTGGACGAGCGGTTCGCCGGCGGCGAGCGGCCGGCCGGCGGCGAAGAAGACCTCGCGCATGCCCTCGTCCGGTGCGAGCAGGGGCTGTTCGAGGGTGAGGGCGTGCGCGACGCCGGGCGCGGTGGGCACCCCTTCCTGGGCGTAGGCGATGGCGCTGGTGAACAGCCGGTCGAAGGGGAGCCGTCCGGCGGTCCGGGAGAGGGTGGCCCAGCCCGCGACGACGCCGGGCACGGTGACGCTGAGCGGGCCGGTGACCGGCATCCCGCCGGCGCCGGCGAGGGCGTCCGGGTCGGCGGCCATGGGTGCCGCTCCGCTGCCGTTGACCGCGACGGGATGCCGGCCGGGCCGGGCGACCAGGGCGATCAAGTCCCCGCCGACGGCGCACTGGTGGGGGTAGACCACGGTGAGTGCGATGGCCGCGGCGATGGCCGCGTCGACGGCGTTCCCGCCGTCGCGTACGGCCTGCTCGCCGGCGGCGGTGGCGAGGGCGTGGGGGGTGGCCAGCGCGAAGGCGGTCGGGGCGGGAGCGGGTGCGTGGATGCTCATGGGAGGGGCCGTTCGTCGGGGGTGCGGATGGTACCCGGCCGGTGGGCGACCGGTCAGCGAGCGGGTCCGGGGCTCTGGCTCGGGCTCTGGTGCTCGTTCGGGCTCGCGGACTGGATGGTCTCCACGATCGCCTGGTGGACTTCGAGCAGGTGCTCGGACATGGCCTGCGCGGCCGTCTCGGAGTCCTGGCCCATGACGGCCTCCAGGATGCGTCCGTGCGCCCTCAACGAGCTGACGAGCCGTTCGGTGCTCTGGTAGGCGGGGTTGCGGGAGAGCTCGACCCATTGGTTGGTGGTTTCCAGCAGCTGGGTCAGCAGCGGGTTGTGGGCGGCCTTGGCGAGCGCCACGTGGAACTCGCTGTCGAGTTGGACCAGGCGCGGCAGCAGGCCGTGCTTCAGCGCCCGGTCCGCCTCGGCGAGCAGGTCGCTCAGGTGCTGCAGGTCGGTGTCGGTGGCACGTACCGCCGCGCGGGCGGCGACGGGCGGCTCGACGGCGGAGCGCAGGTCCATCACCTCGTGGATGAGCCTGGCCGCCGAGTCCATGTCGCCCAGCTGCCAGTCTCGCAGGGCCGGGCGGGCGATGCCCGCCACGATGGTGCCCCGGCCGGGGCGGCGGTCCACCAGTCCGCGCAGTTCCAACTCGCGGAGCGCTTCGCGGACGGTGGCCCGGGAGACCCGCCAGGTGTCCGCCAGTTCTCGTTCGGGAGGAATGCGGTCGCCCTCCGCCAGTTGTCCGTCCTCGATCAGCCGGTGGATGCGTCCGGCCAGCCGCTGCGGGCCGGAACGTGCTTCGGGAGTGATGAGCGACCAGTTGACGGACAACTGACGACCTCCATAACGGTGGGGCGGAACATGACCTACGGCGTCCATGCTCCCCGGCCGAGGACACCGGCCGGACGGCGGGAGTGGGCTCAGTCGCGGATCTCGACGGTGACCCACACCTCGAAGGAGCTCCGCCGGGCCAGGCTCATGACGCCGATGGTGGCACGCCCACCCAGTCCGACCTCGGGGCCGAACACGTCGCGGAACAGGTCCGTGGCCCCGGAGGAGACCTTGTGGACGTCCTCGAACTCGGGCGTGGTCACCACGAAGCACAGCGACCGCACCACCGACGCGACCCGGTCGAGCGAGCCGAGGGCGTACCGGATGCCGCCCAGGCAGTTCAGCGCGGTGAGGCGGGCCGCCTGGTAGCCCTCCTCGACGGTCAGGTCCTGGCCCAGACGTCCGGCGAACCGCACGTTGCCCTGGTCGTCGTCGGCGGTGTGGCCGCCGAGGAAGAGGAGGTTGCCGGTGATGTGGTGGGGCTTCATGGAGCCGTAGTCGGCGCCGTAGTACGGGCGGCTGCTGTAGTCGGGCAGTTCCAGCCCGAGCTCCGCCACCCGCGCTTCGTAATCGGTCCGTGACATGCGCTGCTCCTTGGGGGAGGTTGACGGCTCTGCCGGTGAGCCAAGATAGTCAGATGGTCCGACCAAGTCGGGGGATTCTCTCCACACCACCCGGCTGCCTGTCAAGGCTTCCGGCCTTGAGGGCCCGGACATCTCGCCCGCGCACCCTGCCGTAAGGACCGCCCCAGATGAGATCCATCCGCTCCAACACCGCCGCCGACCAGCCCGCCGCGGCGCCCGCCGGGTCCGACCGGCGCCTGGTGGACCTGCTCCTGG
Source organism: Kitasatospora sp. NPDC092286 (assembly GCF_044755565.1). Lineage (NCBI taxonomy): Bacteria > Bacillati > Actinomycetota > Actinomycetes > Kitasatosporales > Streptomycetaceae > Kitasatospora > Kitasatospora sp. NPDC092286. Next base: position 155,104 of record NZ_JBIVRD010000013.1, read on the forward strand.
TCCTGCTCACCGCGGCGGCCGGGGCCACCGACGCCGTGGCCTACCTGGGGCTCGGCGGCGTCTTCACGGCCAACATGACCGGCAATCTCGTGCTGTTCGGCATCGCCGGGGCGCACGGTGCGGACATGCACCTCGCCCGCGCGGGCATCGCCGTGATCGCCTTCACGGCGGGCCTCGTCGCCGCCTACCGGATAACCGATCGGTCCGGCCTGTCCGACTGGCTCTGGCACCCGCGGATCAGCGCCGCGCTCGGCGTCAACCTCGCCCTGCAGACGGGCTTTCTGGCCATCTGGGCGCAGTCCGGCGCGGAGCCGGGCCGCGCGGTCGACATCGCCCTGGTCGCGCTGTCCGGAGCGGCCATGGGCCTCCAGACCGCCACCGCCCGCCGCATCGCCAGGGCCGGCATCACCACGACCTTCGTCACCGGCACGCTCACCTCCGTCGCCGAGTCCCTGTCCCACGGCTCGACCAAGGACGTCCTGCGGCGCTGCGCAGTCCTCCTGGCCCTGGTCGCGGGCGCACTCGCGGGTGCGGTCACGCTGCGCTTCGCCCCTGTCCTGGCCGCGGCGATCGCGCCAACTCTGGTGCTTGCCACGCTCGTTGTGGCTCGCCGCCGCCTGCACGGAAGGCGCGGCTGAACCAGGCGCCAACGGATTCCGTCGATTCGCACCGCCCGCGCGGACGATTCCGTCAGGACAGCGGAAATCTTTCCGCCGGACCTTGACTCCGTGTCGGGGAACGCGTAGACGTTGGGCCCCGGAGGCAGTCCTGCCGGAACGCCTCCCGGTCCTTCCGGCCAAGTCATGCCCCGCCGGACCGCCTCCCCCACGGCGGTACGCGTCCCAACTCGCGCCCCCACCGGGCCGCCTGCCCTCCTTCCGGACGCCCCGGCAGCACCCCGCGGCTCACCACCGCCCGGAGAAGGACACCCCCGTGACCACAGACAGCACCCGGACCAACGGCAAGCAGACCACCCGCAGACCCAGGCCCCTGGACGTCTCCTTCCACGACGACCCCCGTGTGGTCAAGGAGGCCGCCAACGAGGACTACTCCACCCACGTCGTCCCACTGAGCTGGCGCAGCAGCCGGCTCTCCCTGACGATGACCTGGTACGCCGTGATCAGCGGCATGTTCTACCTCGTCACCGCGGCGACGCTGGCTGTCACGGTCGGCACCGTCAACACCCTCATCGGCATCGTCCTGGCCGTCATCGTGTTCGGCGTCGTCGGCGGCGCCCTGTCGCGCTACGCCGCGCACACCGGGCTCACCGTCGCCCTGCTCTCGCAACGGCTCTTCGGCCTCGCCGGCTCCGTGCTGGCCCCGCTCATCCTCGCGGCCACAGCGCTGTACTACGCCGTGTTCGAGAGCTCCGTCATCGCCCACGCCCTGCACGCCTACACCGGGGTGCTGGATATCCGGATCTGGTACGCCGTCGCCGTCGTCACCAACTTGCCGATGGTCATCGGCGGAGTGCGCCGCTGGATGGACAAGTTCAACGGCTTCCTGCTGCCGCTGTACTGGGGCGGCCTGCTCGTCGCCGTCGTCCTGGCCGCGGTGAAGTACCCCTCCAAGGGCTGGCTGACCCACGTCCCGGACAGTGCCCCGGACCTCAGCGCGCCGGGCTGGCTCTACGCCCTGTTCGTCTACCTCGGCGTGTTCGTCTTCATGATGTACACGGTGGACTTCGCCCGCTTCGGCAAGCCCGAGGACAGCCGCTACCACAGCGTCGTCACCTTCGGCCCGGTCTTCTACCTCTTCGTGTACCTCGCCAACGGTCTCATCGGGATCTTCCTGGTGATGGCGGCCGGCACCTCCGGCGCCTTGTCGGAGACAGCCATCGGCGACACCGTCATCAACCTGATGGGGATCTCGGGCCTGGTCGTCGTCTGGGTGACCCAGTCCAGGATCAACACGGCGAACTACTACGTCGCCTCCACCAATCTGGAGGCCCTGTTCACGCGGCTGCTGCGGATCCGCGTCCCCCGGGTCGCCGCCCTGATGCTCGCCGGCGTGCTGACCTACCTGTTCATGCTCACCGATGTCCTCAGCTACCTGCTCACCGCGCTGGCCTGGCAGGGCGCGTTCGTCGTCGCCTGGGTGGGCATCGCCCTGACCCACATGTGGCTCAGCCGCCACGGCGACCGCGACGGGCTGCCGGAGTTCCGCCCCGGCCGGGTGGCCTCGTTCGGCCCCGGTGCGATCGTCTGGCTGATCGTCTCGGTGCTCGGCATCGCGGTGTACGAGGGCACCGGCACCTTCGGGACCACGTGGTCCACCCCCCTGGTCCTGGTGCTCAGCATCGTCCTGTACACCGTGGCCCACCGGCTCGGCCGACCCGTCGCCCTCGACCGGCCGGGCGACCCGCGCGACGAGGTCGAGGACATCTGGGAGACCCGCGTCCGCTGCCACACCTGCGACCACTCCTATATCGCCGTGGAGATGGACCGCGACCCCAGCACCGAGGACGGCGCCGCGATCTGCGCCGACTGCGCGGGACGCAGCGCGGCGTTCCGCCGGGCCGTACTGCTCGAAGCCCGCACGGCCCCGACCGGCCGGCCCGCAGACCGCTGAGCCCGCGCCGGGCCCGTCCCCTCACGTGCCGAAGGACACGGGGGACGGGCCCGGCGCCCGGCCGCGCCTGGAGGTGACGGCGCGTCCGTGGCCGGGGCCGGGTGTCGCGCCGCTGAGCCGGCCGGACGGGGGCCGTCCGGCCGGCTCAGCGGGGGAGTGCGGGGGTCAGCACTCGATGACGTTGACGGCGAGGCCGCCGCGGCTGGTCTCCTTGTACTTGATCTTCATGTCGGCGCCGGTCTCCTTCATGGTCTTGATCGCCTTGTCGAGGGAGACGTGGTGGCGGCCGTCGCCGCGCAGGGCCATCCGGGCGGCGGTGACGGCCTTGACGGACGCCATGCCGTTGCGCTCGATGCAGGGGATCTGGACCAGGCCGCCGACCGGGTCGCAGGTGAGGCCGAGGTTGTGCTCGATGCCGATCTCGGCGGCGTTCTCGACCTGTTCGGGGGAGCCGCCGAGGACCTCGGCGAGGCCGCCGGCGGCCATCGAGCAGGCGGAGCCGACCTCGCCCTGGCAGCCGACCTCGGCGCCGGAGATGGAGGCGTTCTCCTTGAAGAGCATGCCGATCGCGCCGGCGGCGAGGAGGAAGCGGACGATGCCCTCGTCGTCGGCGCCGGGGATGAAGTTCAGGTAGTAGTGCAGGACGGCGGGGATGATGCCGGCCGCGCCGTTGGTGGGGGCGGTGACGACGCGCCGGCCGGAGGCGTTCTCCTCGTTGACGGCCATCGCGTAGAGGGTCACCCACTCCATGGCGTTGGCCGGGCCGATGCCCTCGGCGCGCAGCGCGCGGGCGCCGGAGGCGGCGCGGCGGCGGACCTTGAGGCCACCGGGGAGGATGCCCTCGCGGGACATGCCGGCCCGGACGCACTCCTGCATGACGCGCCAGATCTCCAGCAGCCCGGCCCGGATCTCCTCCTCCGTCCGCCAGGCCTTCTCGTTCTCCAGCATCAGGCCGGAGATGGACAGACCGGTCTCGCGGGTGAGCCGGAGCAGTTCCTCGCCGGTGCGGAAGGGGTAGCGCAGGGCGGTGTCGTCGGGCTTGACCCGGTCCGCGCCGAGCGCGTCCTCGTCGACCACGAAGCCGCCGCCGACCGAGTAGTACGTCTTCTCCAGCAGCGTGGAGCCGTCGGCCGCGTACGCCCAGAGGGTCATGCCGTTGGCGTGGTACGGCAGCGAGCGGCGGCGGTGCAGGACGAGCTGGGTGTCCGGGTCGAAGTCGATCGGCTGGCTGCCGAGCAGGTTGAGGCGCTTCTCGGCCCTTATCCGCTCGACGTCCAGGTCGGCCTGGTCGACGTCCACGGTGCGCGGGGAGTTGTTCTCCAGGCCCAGCAGGACGGCCTTCGGGGTGCCGTGGCCGTGCCCGGTGGCGCCGAGCGAGCCGTACAGCTCGGCGCGGACGGCGGTGGTGCCGGCCAGCAGGCCCTCGGACTTCAGTCGGCGGGCGAACATCCGGGCGGCGCGCATGGGGCCGACGGTGTGGGAACTCGAAGGGCCGATGCCGATGGAGAAGAGGTCGAAGACGCTGATGGCCACGGGGGACGTCCTTGTCTGGTCTCGTGGAAGGACAGGCGGGCAGGTGCCGGCACGGAACGGGGCACCGCGCGCACTGTCCAGTGTGCGCGGTGCCCCTTGATCGCAGGTGGCCCGACGGGGTGAGGCCGGTCACCCGCGCCGGACTACAGGTTCGGGTAGAGCGGGTACTTCGCGGCCAGCGCGGAGACGCGGGCCTTCAGACCGGTGGCGACGGCCTCGTCGAAGGCCGGCTTCAGCGCCTCGGCGATGATGTCGGCGACCTCGCGGAAGTCCTCGGCCTGGAAGCCGCGGGTGGCGAGCGCCGGGGTGCCGATCCGCAGGCCGGAGGTGACCATCGGCGGGCGGGGGTCGTTCGGGACGGCGTTGCGGTTGACCGTGATGCCGACCTCGTGGAGGCGGTCCTCGGCCTGCTGGCCGTCGAGCGCGCTGTTGCGCAGGTCGACCAGGACCAGGTGCACATCGGTGCCGCCGGACAGGACGGACGCGCCGGCCTCGGCGACATCGGCCTGGAGCAGGCGCTCGGCCAGGATCCGGGCGCCGTCCAGGGTGCGCTGCTGGCGCTCCTTGAACTCCTCCGAGGCGGCGACCTTGAACGCGACGGCCTTGCCGGCGATCACGTGCTCCAGCGGACCGCCCTGCTGGCCGGGGAAGACCGCGGAGTTGATCTTCTTGGCGAACTCGGCCTTGGAGAGGATGACGCCGCCGCGCGGGCCGCCCAGGGTCTTGTGGGTGGTGGTGGTGACCACGTCCGCGTACGGCACCGGGTTGGGGTGCAGGCCGGCGGCGACCAGACCGGCGAAGTGCGCCATGTCGACCATCAGCAGCGCGCCGACCTCGTCGGCGATCCGGCGGAAGGCGGCGAAGTCCAGCTGGCGCGGGTAGGCGGACCAGCCGGCGATGATCAGCTTGGGCTGGTGCTCCTTGGCGAGGCGCTCGACCTCGGCCATGTCGACCTGGCCGGTCTTCTCGTCGACGTGGTACGCGGCCACGTTGTAGAGCTTGCCGGAGAAGTTGATCTTCATGCCGTGGGTCAGGTGACCGCCGTGGGCCAGGCTCAGGCCCAGGATGGTGTCGCCCGGCTGGATCAGCGCGAACATCGCGGCGGCGTTGGCCTGCGCGCCGGAGTGCGGCTGGACGTTGGCGTGCTCGGCGCCGAACAGGGCCTTGATCCGGTCGATCGCGATCTGCTCGACGACGTCCACGTGCTCACAGCCGCCGTAGTAGCGGCGGCCGGGGTAGCCCTCGGCGTACTTGTTGGTGAGCACCGAGCCCTGGGCCTCCATGACCGCCACCGGGGCGAAGTTCTCGGAGGCGATCATTTCCAGGGTGGTCTGCTGGCGGTGCAGCTCGGCGTCGACCGCGGCGGCGATCTCCGGGTCGAGAGCGTGCAGGGACTGGTTGAGAACCGTCATGGTGTGGTCTTCCCGGGGAGGAGAGAAGGACGTGCCGCGCTTGGCGCGCCCTTGGGAGGGAGGCGGCGGGCGACGGGAGGGCGGGGACGGCCGGCCGCGGGGCGGCCGCCGCGCTGCGGCCGCCCCGGCGGACGATCAGGCCTCGGGGTTGGTGAGCGCGTCGTACTCGTCGGCGCTCAGCAGCTCGTCGGTGGCCTCGACGCGGACCTTGAACAGCCAGCCGCCTTCGAAGGGCTCGCTGTTGACGAGGGCGTTGTCGTCCAGGACGGCCTGGTTGACCTCGACGATCTCGCCGGTGACCGGCGAGTACAGGTCGCTGACCGACTTGGTGGACTCGAGCTCGCCACAGGTCTCACCCGCGGTCACGGTCTCGCCGACCTCGGGCAGCTGCACATAGACGATGTCGCCCAGGGCGTCGGCCGCGTGGGCGGTGATACCGACCGTGGAGACACCGTCAGCGGCGGCCGTCAGCCACTCGTGCTCCTTGGTGTACTGCAGGTGCTGGGGGTTGCTCATGGCGTCATTCTCCAGGATGGGAAGCGGGTACGACGAAGCGGTCCGGCGGGCGGACGGCATCGACGTGGATCTACGGGGGGGAAAGCGGGCCTCGGCGGACGGGCCGGAGGCGGGCTCCGCCCCGCGCCGGGGAGCTGCCCGGCGCGGGACGGAGCGGGCCCTCAGCGGGCGCGCTTGTAGAACGGCAGCGCCACGACCTGCACCGGCTCGGGCCGGCCGCGGACGTCCACCGCGACGGTGGTGCCGGGCGCGGCGTGCGCCGCGTCCACGTAGGCGATCGCGATCGGCTTGCCCAGCGTGGGGGAGGGGGCGCCGGAGGTGATCCGGCCGATCGGCGTGCCGTCGGCGGAGACCACGGTGTAGTCGGCGCGCGGGACGCGCTTGCCCTCGGAGACCAGGCCGACCAGCACCCGCGGCGGGTGGGCCTCGGCCTCGGCGGCGGCCTTCTCCAGCGCCTTGCGGCCGATGAACGCGCCCTCGTTGGTGGTCTTGTCGAACCGGACGACCCGGCCCAGGCCGGCGTCGAACGGGGTCAGGTCGGTGGACAGCTCGTGCCCGTACAGCGGCATGCCCGCCTCCAGGCGCAGCGTGTCGCGGCAGGACAGGCCGCAGGGCACCAGGCCGCGGTCGGCGCCGGCCTCGGTCAGCGCCGTCCAGACGGGCTCGGCGTCGGCCGGGGCGCAGAAGATCTCGAAGCCGTCCTCGCCGGTGTAGCCGGTGCGGGCGAGCAGCACCTCGCGGCCGGCCACCCGGGCCGGGAGGATCGCGTAGTACTTCAGGCCGGGCAGGTCGGCGTCGGTGGTGTCGGCGAGGATCGCGGTGGACTCCGGGCCCTGGACGGCGATCAGGGAGTAGGTGTCGCGGTCGTCGGTGACGACGGCGTCGAAGCCCTTGGCGCGGGCGATCAGCTCGTCCAGCACCAGCTGGGCGTTGGAGGCGTTGGCGACGACCAGGAAGGCGTCCTCGCGCAGGCGGTAGACGATCAGGTCGTCCAGGATGCCGCCGTCCTCGGCGCAGATCATGGTGTAGCGGGCGCGCAGCACGCCCAGCGCGGAGACGAAGCCGACCAGCGCGTGGTCCAGCATCTCGCCGGCCTGCGGACCGGTGACGGTGATCTCGCCCATGTGGGAGAGGTCGAAGAGGCCGGCCCTGGTGCGGACGGCGAGGTGCTCCTCGCGCTCGCTGCCGTAGCGCAGCGGCATGTCCCAGCCGGCGAAGTCGGTCATGGTCGCGCCGAGGGCGCGGTGCAGCGCGTCGAGCGCGGTGAGGCGGAGGGACGACATGGCCTGGGACTCCTCGGTCTGGGCACTCAGGTGTGCGCACGCCGGACCGGTCCCGCTCGGGGCCGACCCTGCGCGCGGGCATGCGGCGGCTGGGTCTCCCCATCTGTCGTCGTACCTGAGAGCTTCACCGCACGCAGGCCCGCAGCTCTTTACAGCTAACAGGACAACATGGCGGCTTGCACCGTGGGTGGGCGCGTGGCAGAGCCGTGCGCCGCTTTCCAGATGTGCCTAACCCGTGCGGTAGGGGTGCCTGAGAGTTTCCGGGGAGGACTTGCTCCTTCGGCGCCGGCTGTGCCGCCTGACGGGGCACTCCGGGCTCTCCCGCGCGGGTTCGAGCGGCCTGTATGGAGTTAGGGGCCTCCGTCGGGAAAGCGCGGAGACGCGCACATCATGGCACGTCTGCGCCCCGGGCGGGAGAGGGGGCCCGGGCGGCCCGCTAGGCTGCTCGGCGTCGGCGGGCGCGCCGGCGGGCACGGCGCGGCGCACGAGCACGACACACGGACACAGGGCGGTACAGGGGCGCATGGGGTACCCGGCGGAGCAGCAGCAGGGGTGGGGCGGCCCGGAGACGGCGCCGCAGGGCGGCGGATGGCCGGCCAACGAGCTGGAGCAGGTGCTAACCGCCGCGCTCGGCGACCCGGGCGCGACCGCCCGGGTGATCGAGGTACTGGCCCGCAGCCAGGTGTGGATCCCGCTGCCGGCCGGGGCCGATCCGCAGGGCCAGTCGCTGAACCTGCCGACCGTCGAGCTGGCCGGCGACCCCTATGTGCCGGTCTTCTCCTCGCAGGAGGTGTTCCTGCGGCAGGCGCCGGGGATGGCCTTCGCGGTCGCGCCGGTCTGGGAGTTCGCCCGCGGGCTGCCGCTGGGCATCGGCATCGCGGTGAACCCGGAGGCGGCGGTCGGCATCCCGGTGCCGCCGGAGGGCGTGGCCGAGCTGCGGCGCGGGCCGCGCGAGGACCGCTGGGAGGCCCCGGACAGCCCGACCGGCGGCCGGGTGGCGCTGCGCGAGCCGGTGCCGGGCGAGGACCCGGAGGCCTTCCTGGCCGCCGCCCGGGCCGAACTCGCCGGCCTGCCCGGGGTGCTGACCGCCCGGCGGGCGCTGGCCAGCGTCGAGGGCGAGCCGACCGTGATGTTCATCGGGGTCCAGCTCGACCCGGCGGCCCCGGCCGAGCCGGCCACCGTGAACGAAGCACTGGGCCGGGCACTGGGAACCGCGCCGCTGCCCGGCGGCGTCCACCTCGTACTACTCGATCTCGTGGAGGATCCCGTGGTCGAGTGGTTGCTCAACCAGGTCCGGCCGTTCTACACACGGATGTGACGCGTTCCCTCCCCGCCCGGCGTCGGGCCGGAGGAGGGGACGAGGCAGACACGTCGGCGTGGCGGCGGTCGGTGGCGCGCCATAGGGTGCGTGCAGGCAGCCGCCGGGTCGGCGGGTGAGAGAAGAAGAGGCGCAGCGAGGTGGGCGCATGAGTGCGGGAGCGGTAGCGGGCGGTGCACCGGGGCCCTGGGGCCAGGCGCCCGCCGGGCGCCCCGGCGCGGATCCGGGTGCGCTGGAGCGAGCCCTGCGCGAGGTCGCGCCGGAGCGCTACGAGGCGTACGAGGCGCTGCTGCACGCCCTTGCCGCGGGCCAGGTCTGGATGCTGCTCTGGCACGGCACCCCCGGCAGCCCGGACGCCCAGTACGGGAACATGGAGATCAGCGGCCACGGCTACGCGCCGGCCGTCACCTCGCCCGAGCAACTGGCGGCGTCCGGCTGGGCCCGGGCGCACGAGGTGATCTCCGGCCGGGAGATCGCCGCCTCGCTGTACCGCACCCGCTGGGGCCTCTGGCTGAATCCGCACGCCCCCGGCGGCGGTGTCGGGGTGCCCTGGGCGGACCTCCGGCGGATCGCGGCGGGGCTGGACCGGCTGCCGGCCGGGCCGCTGAAGCTGAGCGAACCGCAGGTGCCGGCCCAGCAGTTCTTCGCGCTGCTGGAGCGGCAGGCGGGCGAGGTGCGGGCGGTCAGGGCGCTGTGCCGGGCCTGGGTGCAGCCCGCCGTCGGCGAGCCGTACCTGGCCATCGGCCTTGATCTTTACGAGAGTTCGCCACCGACCGTGGAGGCCGTCCGGGCCCTGATGCAGCGGGCGATCGCGGTGGCCCCGGAGGGCCTGGCCGTCTCCACGGTGGCGATGGGGGACGAGTACGACCCGGTGGCGCTCTGGATGCGGGCCAACGCGCGGCCGTTCTTCGACCGTGAGCCGGCCGGCCACGGGCGGCCGGCGACCGCGCCCTACCCGCCGGTGCCGCCACCGCCGTACACCTCGCAGACGGGGCCGGCGTACGGCGGTTACGGCACCCAGCCGCCCGGCCCTGGCTGGCCGGGGCAGCCGCCGCAGCAGCAGCCGTGGCCCGGCTATCCGGGGCGCTGACCGGGCGCGCCGGAGCCCCGCACCGTCGAAAACCAGTACGAGAAGCCGACTTGACGTGACGTCAGGTCGGCTTCCTGGTTTTTCCGGACGATTTTCCGGCCGGTGCCGTCACACATCTTGACATGCCTGTAACAGCTGTGTGAAGAGGGATATGCCGAGAATCCGGAGGTGCATGCGCACAGATCACAGTTGGGCATCTGTCGGTGGTCAGGGCTGGCGCAAGCCAGTTCAGATGGCAGAGAGTTCTGCGCAACGCACCGCGTGTACTTGGAGCCCCACAAAGGTGAACGCGCGCCGCGAACCGCTCGAACCGCGCGATGCCCATCCCGCGTGGCAGCAGCACCGAGTACCTCGTACCGCCGTGCACCACCCGAACCCTGCACCTCCGCACGTCCGCACCAGCCGTAGCGCCGAACCGGCGACCGGCACCCGTGGGCCGGCCACCGTCGGCGAGGGGACCAACTGACCATGACCGCACCCATCAAGACCGCCGGGAGCGAACCGGGGGCAGCCGCCGCCGCGAGCCCGGCCAAGAAGATCGAAGGCCGCTCGCTCGGCCGGATCGCCTGGACCCGCTTCAAGCGGGACAAGGCCGCCGTCGCCGGCGGTGTCGTGGTGATCCTGCTGATCCTGCTCGCCCTGCTGGCCAAGCCGATCGAGTCCGTCTTCGGACTGGACCCCGACGCCCTCAACCAGGACCTGCTGGACGCCAACCTCGGCGGCCTGCCGCTGGGCGACTGGGGCGGGATGAGCTGGGACCACCCGCTCGGGGTCGACCCGCTGCAGGGCCGTGACCTGCTCACCCGGGTCATCGAGGGCTCCTGGGTCTCCCTGCTCGTCGCCTTCGGGGCGACCCTGCTGTCCAACACCATCGGCGTGGTGCTCGGCGTGATGGCCGGCTACTACGGCGGCTGGGTGGACACCCTGATCAGCCGGGTGATGGACGTCTTCCTCGCCTTCCCGCTGCTGCTCTTCGCCATCGCGATCTCCGCCTCGCTCCAGGGCGGCGCCTTCGGCCTGCACGGGCTCCCGCTGCACATCGCCGTGCTGATCTTCGTGATCGGCTTCTTCAACTGGCCCTACATGGGCCGGATCGTGCGCGGCCAGACCCTCTCGCTGCGCGAACGGGAGTTCGTGTTCGCCGCCCGCAGTCTGGGCGCCCGGGGCCCGTTCATCCTGTTCAGGGAGCTGCTGCCCAACCTGGTCGGTCCGATCCTGGTCTACTCGACGCTGCTGATCCCGACCAACATCCTCTTCGAGGCGGGCCTCAGCTTCCTCGGCGTCGGCATCCAGGCCCCGCAGGCCTCCTGGGGCGGCATGCTCAACGACGCGATCAAGTACTACCAGGTGGACCCGCAGTACATGGTGGTCCCCGGTATGGCGATCTTCCTCACCGTGCTCGCCTTCAACCTGCTCGGCGACGGGCTGCGTGACGCCCTCGATCCCAAGAGCAACTGACTTCTCCTCAGGACCCTTCGATCCGCCACCACTTCCTCAAGGGGTTGATCCCACCCATGCGTAGGTCCCGTACCGTCGCGCTCACCGCCGCGGCCGCTGCCACGGTCCTGATCGTCACCGGCTGCTCGTCCGGCTCGTCCAAGAGCGACAGTTCCTCCTCCGCCCCCTCCTCCGCCGGTGTCGGCGACGGCGGTGCCTCCGGCGCGGCCACCAAGGGCATCGTCAACGCCTCGGACAAGAAGGGCGGCACCGTCACCTACGAGATGCGCGGTACGCCGGACTCCTTCGACCCGGGCAACACGTACTACGCGTACATCTACAACTTCTCGCGCCTGTACGGGCGTCCGCTGACCACCTTCGCGCCGGGCCCCGGCGACGAGGGCAACAAGCTGGTCCCGGACCTGGCCGAGTCCATGGGCACGCCCAGCGCGGACGGCCTGACCTGGACGTACAAGCTGCGGGCCGGCCTGAAGTACGAGGACGGCACCCCGATCAGCTCCAAGGACGTCAAGTACGCGGTGGAGCGCTCCAACTTCGCGGCGGAGGTGAACTCCAACGGCCCGACGTACTTCAAGGAGCTGCTGGTCGACAACCCGACGCCGTACGAGGGCCCGTACAAGGACAAGACCGGCGGGCTGAACTCGATCGAGACGCCGGACGACACCACCATCGTCTTCCACCTGAAGCACGCCTTCGCCGACTTCGACTACCTGGTCAGCGCCCCGCAGACGGTGCCGGTCCCGCAGGCCAAGGACACCGGCGCGGACTACGTGAAGCACGTGGTGGCCTCGGGCACCTACAAGTTCGAGTCCTACGAGGACGGCAAGCAGCTCACCCTGGTGCCCAACACCAACTGGGACCCGAGCACCGACCCGATCCGCAAGCAGCTCGCGGACAAGATCGTGGTCAGGATGAACATCGAGCAGTCCACCATCGACAAGGACCTGCTGGCCGGCAACGCCCAGGTGGACCTCGTCGGCGCCGGTGTCGACCCGCAGACCCAGGCGCAGATCCTGCGCGACCAGAAGCTCAAGGCCAGCACCGACAACGCCTTCGGCGGCCGCCTGGTCTACACCGCGATCAACACCAAGGTCGCGCCGTTCGACAACATCGAGTGCCGCAAGGCCGTCCAGTACGCGATCGACAAGGTCTCGGTGCAGACCGCCATGGGCGGCCCGATCCGCGGCTCGATCGCCAGCACCGTGCTCCCGCCGGACATCCCGGGCCACCAGGACTTCAACGTCTGGGAGACCAAGGACAACAAGGGCGACGAGGGCAAGGCCAAGGCGGCCCTCAAGGCCTGCGGCAAGCCGGACGGCTTCAGCACCGTGCTCACCGCCCGCACCGAGCGCGCCCCCGAGGTCGCCGCGGCCACCTCGATCCAGGCCGCGCTGAAGAAGGTCGGCATCAACGCCGAGATCCAGCAGTACCCGCAGGGCAAGTACTTCACCGACCACGCCGGTGTCCCGCAGTTCACCCAGGACAAGAACATCGGCCTGATGATGATGCAGTGGGGTGCCGACTGGCCGACCGGCTACGGCTTCCTGCAGCAGATCGTCGACGGCCGCTCGATCAAGGCCTCCGGCAACAGCAACCTGGCCCAGGAGAACAACGCCGACGTCAACAAGCTGCTGGACGAGGCCGCCGTCAACACCGACAAGGCGGCCCGCGAGAAGATCTACGGGGCGATCGACAAGAAGGTCATGGAGGACGCGGTCTACGTGCCGCTGACCTACTTCAAGGTCTTCCTGTACCGCCCGGACAGCGCCACCAACGTGGTGTCCACCTCGGCCTTCTCGGGTGAGTACGACTACCTGAACATCGGCACCAACAAGTAAGAGCCTGGCTCCACATCCCTGAAGGCAGGTGAAGGCAGCGGCGCCCGCCGCCGTCCGGAGGATCCCGGACGGCGGCGGGCCGCCGGAGCCGCCCAACTGTGTTTGCCTACATCATCCGCAGGACGCTCGCGGCCCTGGTGCTGCTGCTGGTGGTCAGCGCGGTCACCTTCGCGATCTTCTTCCTGCTCCCGCGCCTGGCCGGCGAGACGACCGACCAGCTGGCCGCGCAGTACATCGGGAAGAACCCGTCACCCGAGGCGATCGCGGCGATCAAGAAGAACCTCGGGTTCGACCAGCCGCTCTACACCCAGTACTGGCACTTCCTGAAGGCACTGGTCAGCGGCGCCGAGTACAAGTTCGGCCCGGACCCGGTCACCTGCCACGTGCCGTGCTTCGGCTACTCGTTCAAGAACCACCTGGAGGTCTGGCCCGAGCTGACCAAGCGCATCCCGATCACCCTCTCGCTGGCCAGCGGTGCCGCGGTGGTCTGGCTGGTCTCCGGTGTCGCCACCGGCGTGGTCTCCGCCCTCAAGCCGAAGTCGATCTTCGACCGGCTCTCCATGGGCGTCGCGCTGGCCGGCGTCTCGCTGCCGGTCTTCTTCACCGGCGCGCTGCTGCTCACGCTCTTCAGCTACGAGTGGCCGATCCTGGACAACCCGCACTACGTCAACTTCACCGACGACCCGCTGATGTGGGCCCGCAACCTGATCCTCCCGTGGATCTCGCTGGCCTTCCTCTACTCCGCGCTCTACGCCCGGCTCACCCGCGCCGGAATGCTGGAGACGATGAGCGAGGACTACATCCGCACCGCCCGGGCCAAGGGCCTGGCCGAGCGCAAGGTGGTCGTCCGGCACGGGCTGCGCTCCGCGCTCACCCCCGTCGTCACCATCTTCGGCATGGACCTCGGCCTGCTGCTCGGCGGTGCGCTGATCACCGAACAGGTCTTCTCGCTCCAGGGCGTCGGCCAGTTCGCGGTCTCCGCGATCACCGACAACGACCTGCCGAAGATCCTCGGCGTCACGCTGCTCGCCGCCTTCTTCATCGTGCTCTGCAACCTCGTGGTTGACCTCCTGTACGCCGCTGTCGACCCCCGGGTGAGGCTGTCGTGACCGACCTCCAGAAGACCGCTGCCCCGGCGGGGGAGGGCGCGGCGCGGGACGCCTTCCTCTCCGTGCGCGACCTGCGGATCCACTTCGACACCGACGACGGCCTGGTCCGCTCGGTCGACGGGGTCAGCTTCGACCTCCAGAAGGGCCGGACCCTCGGCATCGTCGGCGAGTCCGGCTCCGGCAAGTCCGTCACCTCGCTCGGCATCATGGGCCTGCACCGCACCAAGCGGGCCAGGATCGGCGGCGAGATCTGGCTGGACGGCGAGGAGCTGATCGCGGCCGGACCGGACCGGGTCCGCCAGCTGCGCGGCCGCCAGATGGCGATGATCTTCCAGGACCCGCTCACCGCGATGCACCCCTACTACACCGTCGGGGCGCAGATCGTCGAGGCCTACCGGGTGCACCACCCGCAGGCGACCAAGAAGCAGGCCCGCGCCCGCGCCGTCGAGATGCTCGACCGGGTCGGCATCCCGCAGCCCGACCGCCGGGTCGACGACTACCCGCACCAGTTCTCCGGCGGCATGCGCCAGCGCGCCATGATCGCCATGGCGCTGGTCAACGACCCCTCGCTGCTGATCGCCGACGAGCCCACCACCGCCCTGGACGTCACCGTCCAGGCGCAGATCCTGGACCTCATCCGCGACCTCCAGCAGGAGTTCGGCTCGGCCGTCATCATCATCACCCACGACCTCGGGGTGGTCGCCGAACTCGCCGACGACATCCTGGTCATGTACGGCGGCAAGTGCGTCGAGCGCGGACCCGCCGACACCCTCTTCGACGCGCCCGAACACCCCTACACCTGGGGCCTGCTGGGCTCGATGCCGCGACTCGACCGCGAGCTCCAGGACCGGCTCGTCCCGGTCAAGGGCACCCCGCCCAGCCTGATCAACGTGCCGTCCGGCTGCGCCTTCCACCCGCGCTGCCCGTACGCCGAACTGACCGGCGGGCGCTCGGCCGAGGAGATCCCGGTGCTGGCCGAGGCCACCCCCGGGCACTACGCGGCCTGCCACCTCGGGGCCGCCGACCGGCACCGCATCTTCGCCGAAGAGATCGCACCCCGGCTGTGAGCCCGGCCTCGTACCACCTTTCTGGAGACCACTGATGACGGACACTCAGACGGCGGGGATCCCTGCGCCGACACCCGCCCCCGACCGCGAGCCGCTGCTCCGGGTGGCCGGTCTGACCCGGCATTTCCCCATCCACGGCGGGCTGTTGCGGCGCCGGACCGATGCGGTGCGGGCCGTCGACGGCATCGACTTCACGGTCAACGCGGGCGAGACCCTGGGCGTCGTCGGCGAGTCCGGCTGCGGCAAGTCGACCATGGGCCGGCTGGTCACCCGGCTCGACGAACCGACCGGCGGAACGATCGAGTTCGAGGGCACCGACATCACCCACCTGGGCGCCGGTGCGATGCGTCCGCTGCGCCGCGACATCCAGATGATCTTCCAGGACCCGTACTCCTCGCTGAACCCCCGGCACACCGTCGGCACCATCGTCGGCGCGCCGTTCCGGCTGCAGAAGGTGCAGACCGAACACGGGGTGAAGCGGGCCGTCCAGGACCTGCTGGAGCTGTGCGGGCTCAGCCCCGAGCACTACAACCGCTACCCGCACGAGTTCTCCGGCGGCCAGCGCCAGCGCATCGGCATCGCCCGGGCGCTCGCCCTGCGGCCCAAGATGGTCGTCGCCGACGAGCCGGTCTCCGCCCTCGACGTCTCGATCCAGGCGCAGGTGGTCAACCTGCTGGACGACCTCCAGCGCGAGCTGGGCCTGACGTACCTGATCATCGCGCACGACCTCTCGGTGGTCCGGCACGTCTCCGACCGGGTCGCGGTGATGTACCTCGGCAAGATCGTCGAGATCGCCGACCGGGACTCGCTCTACGCGAGCCCGCTGCACCCGTACACCAACGCCCTGATGTCCGCCGTGCCGGTGCCCGACCCGCGCCGCAGGCAGCAGGGCGGGCGCGAGCGCATCCTGCTCAAGGGCGACGTGCCGTCACCGATCAACCCGCCCAGCGGCTGCCGCTTCCGCACCCGCTGCTGGAAGGCCCAGGAGATCTGCGCCGCCCAGGAGCCGCCGCTCGCCGCGCTGAAGACCGGCCACCAGGTGGCCTGCCACTTCCCGGAGAACGCCCCCGCGGGCGGGGAGGCGCCCACTGGGGCCTGATGTCCGGGTGAGGCACGGCGGAGGGGAGGTGTCCGCGGGTTCATAGTTGTCCGGTGACTTCGCAGATCTTCCCCTCCGACGTGCAGCAGACGCTGGACCTCGTCGGCATCTTCGTCTTCGCCCTCTCCGGGGGGCTGCTCGCCGTGCGCAAGAACATGGACATCTTCGGGATCTGTGTGCTGGCGGAGGTCACCGCGCTGGGCGGCGGTGTGATGCGCGACCTGGTGATCGGGGCCACACCGGTGGCCGCGTTCTCCAACCTCGGCTACTTCTCGACGCCGCTGGTGGCCGGCCTGGTGGTCTTCTTCCTGCACCCGGAGGTCGAACGGATCAACCGGGCGGTGCAGACCCTGGACGCGCTCGGCCTCGGGCTGTTCTGCGTCACCGGTACCGCCAAGGCGCACGACTACGGGCTCGGTGCGGTGGCCGCGGTGGCGCTCGGCATGGTGACGGCGGCCGGCGGCGGCGTGATGCGGGACGTGCTGGCGGGCGAGATCCCCTCGCTGCTCCGCTGGGACCGGGAGATCTACGCCGTCCCGGCCCTGGTCGGCGCGGCGCTGGTGGCGGCGCTGATCGGCCTCGACCGCCTGACCGCGGTGACCGGCACGACGGCCGCGCTGACCGCGTTCGTGCTGCGGATGTGCGCCCTCAGGTTCGGCTGGCGCGCCCCCCGGGCCTGGCACCGCAACGGTTCTCGCACCAGCGAGGAGTAGGCGAGCCGCCGTACGCGAGCGAGATCGCCTCGGCGGTGCAGAGCAGCTCCGGCAGCAGCCGGGCCAGCTCGGCGGCCGGCACCCGGTCCGCCGGGGCGCTGACCGCACAGGCCGCGACCGCCTGCCCGCCGCTGCCGGCCACCGGGGCGGCCACGCAGGTCACCGCCTCCCGGTGCTCGGCCGACTCCGCGGCCCAGCCCTGGCGGCGCACGGCGGCCAGCTCGGCGGGCAGGCCGTCCTCCCGGGCGCCGTCCTCCGGCAGGCCGGCCAGCAGCACCCGGCCGATCGCCGTCCCGGCCGCCGGGGCGCGCCGGCCGATCCGGGACGGCCGGGCCGCGGCGCCGTCCCAGCGGCCGGCCAGCTCGTCCAGGTACAGCACCTCGCCGTCCTGCAGCACGGCCAGCTGGACCGTGAAGCCGCAACGCTCGTTGAGGGCCGCGAGATGCGGCGCGGCGACCTGCCGGACGTCGATCTCCTCCAGCGCCCGGTGCGCGAGCGAGAGCAGCCGGCCGCCGAGCCGGTAGCGCAGATCGGACTGGCGGTGGACGAAACCGTGCTCCTCCAGCGTGCGCAGCAGCCGCAGCGCGGTGGACTTGTGCACCCCGATGCCGGTCGCGGCCTGTTCGAGGGTGACCGGGCCGTCGCCGAGGGAGCCGAGGATGGTGAGCGCGCGGTCGACCGACTGCGACATTCCGCCCCCAGTCCCGTCCGGCCGATTGCAGTGGCCGTCAGGCTAACCGCTTCCCCGAGCGACAGGCCAACCACCCCACGGGCTTTGGGTCCCGTTCGGCCAACGGTGCGGCACAGTCGGGGCAATGGCCTGACCGCCCCTCGGCGGCCCTCTACAATCGGATGGTTATGCCATACCTGGACCACGCGGCGACCACGCCGATGCTGCCCGAGGCGATCGCCGCGATGACGGCGCACCTGGGGGTCGTCGGCAACGCCTCAGCCCTGCACGCGTCCGGCCGCCGGGCCCGCCGGGTGGTCGAGGAGGCCCGCGAGTCGCTCGCCGACTCGCTGGGCGCCCGCCCCAGCGAGATCGTGCTGACCGGCGGCGGCACCGAGTCCGACAACCTCGCGGTCAAGGGGCTGTACTGGGCCCGGCGCGGCGCCGACCCGGCCCGGACCAGGGTGCTCTGCAGCCCGGTCGAGCACCACGCCGTACTGGACGCGGTGCACTGGCTCTCCGAGCACGAGGGCGCCGAGGTCGAGTACCTGCCGGTCGACTCCGTCGGCCGGGTGCGCCCGGAGGCGCTGCGCTCGGCGATCGAGCGGGACCCTTCCTCGGTCGCGCTGGTCACCGTGATGTGGGCCAACAACGAGGTCGGCACCGTCCAGCCGATCGCCGAACTCGCCGCCGTGGCAGCCGAGTACGGCATCCCGACGCACGCCGACGCGGTGCAGGCGCTCGGCCAGGTCCCGGTCTCCTTCGCGGAGTCGGGGCTCACCGCGCTCACCGTCACCAGCCACAAGATCGGCGGCCCGTTCGGCATCGGCGCGCTGCTGCTGTCCCGCGGGGCGGCGCCCGTCCCGCTGCTGCACGGCGGCGGCCAGGAGCGCGACGTCCGCTCCGGCACCCTGGACGCGCCCGCCGCCGCCGGCTTCGCGGCCGCCGCGGCGATCGCGGTCGAACGCCGGGCGGAGCACCAGGAGGCGCTCGGCGCGCTGCGGGACGAACTGGTCGCCGCCGTGCTGGCCGCCGTCCCGGACGCGGTGCTCAACGGCGACCCGACGGCCGGGGGCCGGCTGCCCGCCAACGCGCACTTCTCCTTCCCCGGCTGCGAGGGCGACGCACTGCTGATGCTGCTCGACGCCCAGGGCATCGAGTGCTCCACCGGCTCGGCCTGCTCGGCCGGGGTGCCGCAGCCCAGCCACGTGCTGCTGGCGCTGGGTGTCGACCCCGCGCTGGCCCGTTCCTCGCTGCGGTTCTCGCTCGGCCACACCTCCGTCCGGGAGGACGTCACCGCGCTGGCCGCCGCCATCGCGCCCGCCGTCCAGCGCGCCCGCAACGCCGGTCTCGCGGCCGCCGCCCGGCGGTAGGAAACCCGGCCGCGCGTTCGCGGTGAGCACGTACCCTTGTTGGCATCATGACTGATTTCCCGGGTGCTCCGACCGTTCCGTCCACTGGCCGCCTGCGCGTGCTCGCGGCGATGTCCGGCGGGGTCGACTCCGCCGTCGCCGCGGCCCGCGCCGCCGAAGCGGGGCACGAGGTGACGGGCGTGCACCTGGCCCTCTCGTCCAACCCGCAGTCGTTCCGCACCGGTGCCCGCGGCTGCTGCACCATCGAGGACTCCCGGGACGCCCGCCGGGCCGCCGACGTGATCGGCATCCCGTTCTACGTCTGGGACCTCGCCGAGCGCTTCCGCGAGGACGTGATCGACGACTTCGTCGCCGAGTACGCGGCCGGCCGCACGCCCAACCCCTGCCTGCGCTGCAACGAGAAGATCAAGTTCGCCGCGCTGCTGGACAAGGCGATCGCGCTCGGCTTCGACGCGGTCTGCACCGGCCACTACGCCCGGATCGTCGACCTCCCGGACGGCCGCCGCGAGCTGCACCGCGCGGTCGACGCCGCCAAGGACCAGTCGTACGTGCTCGGTGTGCTCGACGCCGACCAGCTCGCCCACTCGCTCTTCCCGCTCGGCGACACCACCAAGGACGTCATCCGGGCCGAGGCCGAGCGCCGGGGCCTGGCCGTCGCCAAGAAGCCGGACAGCCACGACATCTGCTTCATCGCCGACGGCGACACCCAGGGCTTCCTGGCCAGGCACCTCGGCACCGCCACCGGCGACATCCTCGACGCGGACGGCACCAAGCTCGGCGAGCACGACGGCGCCTACGGCTTCACCATCGGCCAGCGCAAGGGCCTGCGGATCGGCCGCCCGGCCGCCGACGGCAAGCCGCGCTACGTCCTGGACATCTCCCCGGTGAACAACACCGTCACGGTCGGCCCGCTGGAGGGCCTGGACGTGACGGCGCTGACCGCGATCCGCCCGCGCTGGTGCGGCACCGAGGCGGCGGCCGAGGGCCGGTACACCGCCCAGCTGCGCGCCCACGGCGAGGAAGTGCCGGTCACCGCCGCCGTGGTGGACGGGGAGCTGCGGGTCCGGCTGGACAGCGCGGTGCGCGGCATCGCCCCCGGCCAGGCCGTGGTGCTGTACGACGGCACCCGGGTGGTCGGCTCCGCCACCATCGCCACCACCGAACGCCCGGCCGTCCGCGCGTAAGGCAACGCTTCGGGCGGGCCGGCGGACTCCGCCCGGCCCGCCCGCTCTATGGCAGCGTCCGGGAGCCTTTGCCGCCGAAGCCCGACAGCCACCCCTCGCCCCGGTCGCCGGACCGGCTTTCGGTGGTCCCCAAGGGCTCCTATTCTCCCGCACATGAGTAACAGCGCCGGGAAGTCCCAGTCAACGCAGCTCCACTCGGTGTCCGTTGCCGGGGCGGTGGTGCGAAGGGACGGCCGGGTGCTGGCGATTCGCCGGGCCGACAACGGGACCTGGGAGCCTCCGGGCGGCGTTCTGGAGCTGACGGAGGCCATCGAGGACGGCGTGCGGCGCGAGATCTACGAGGAGACCGGGATCAAGGTCGGTGTGGAGCGGCTGACCGGCGTCTACAAGAATATGAACCGGGGGATCGTCGCCCTGGTCTTTCGTTGCCGCCCCGAAGGCGGGAGCGAACAGCTCTCGGACGAGTCGATCGAGGTCGACTGGCTCACGCCGGCCGAAGTGTCCGGTCGCATGGCCGAGGTGTACGCGGTGCGGATGCTGGACGCGCTCCGGGAAGACGCCGCACCGAGCGTCCGCACCCACGACGGTCGTCACTTGATCGGTGAACACACTGTCCGATGAGCGAGCCGCCAGGCCGTCCGGATAAGCGGCTGAGCCGAGCACCAGGCTCGTGATAGACCGGACGCACTATGAATATCTGTGTTTTCTGCTCCGCGTACTCCCTGGACGACCGTTACACCGACCCCGCCGCCGAGTTCGCCCGGCTGCTCGGGGAGGGGGGCCACACGCTGGTCTGGGGCGGCTCCCACACCGGCCTGATGGGGCTGCTCGCCGACGGGGTGAAGGCCGCCGGGGGCCGGCTGGTCGGGGTCTCGGTCGACCTGCTGGCCGACAAGGTCTACCAGGGCGCCGACGAGCTGGTGATGACCCGCGACCTCGCCGAGCGCAAGGCCCAGCTGCTGACGCGCGCGGACGCGGTCGTCGTCCTGGTCGGCGGCCTCGGCACGCTGGACGAGGTCACCGAGGTGCTGGAGCTCAAGAAGCACGCGCTGCACGACAAGCCGGTCGTCGTCCTGGACACCGAGGGCTTCTACGCGGGCCTGCGCACCCAGCTGGAGCGGATGGACGCCGAGGGCTTCCTGCCCCGGCCGCTCGGCGACCTGATCGGCTTCGCCGGGACCCCGGCCGAGGTCTTCGAGCAGCTCAAGACCGGCGCCTGAGAGGATCGGGGACATGGCTACCCATCTGATCACCGGCGCGGGCTCCGGCATCGGCGCCGTCGTCGCCGAGCGCCTCGCCGAACGCGGGGACGACCTCTGGCTGCTGACCCGCGACGCCCGCCGGGCCGCCGAACTGCGGGAGCGCTTCCCCGGGGCCCGGACGCTGGTCGGTGACCTCGGTGACCCGGCCAAGCTCTCCTGGGCCCTCGGCCACCAGGAGCTGCCGGTCCGGCTGGACTCCCTGCTGCACATCGCCGGCGTCGTCGAGCTGGGCCAGATCGGCGACCTGCCGGTCAAGGCCTGGCAGGACACCCTCGCCGTCAACCTGGTCGCCCCCGCCGAGCTGACCCGGCTGCTGCTGCCCTCGGTCCGGCTGGCCAAGGGCCATGTGGTCTTCGTCAACTCCGGTGCGGGGCTGCGGGCCAGTGCCGAGTGGGGGGCGTACGCGGCCAGCAAGCACGGGCTGCGCGCGCTCGCCGACTCGCTGCGGCTGGAGGAGCACGAGCACGGCGTCCGGGTCACCTCGGTCTTCCCCGGCCGGGTCGCCACCGCGATGCAGGTCAAGGTGCACCAGCAGGAGGGCAAGGAGTACGACGGCGACCGCTGGATCGCCCCCGAGTCCGTGGTCAAGGCCCTGCTCACCGCCATCGACCTGCCGCGCGACGCCGAGATCACCGAGATCACCGTCCGCCCGGGCCGCTGAGCCACCGCCGCCCGGCGCAGCGCAACCCTGTGCCGGGCGGCGCTCCCGGCGCACTAGGCTCGGACAGGTGAGCAACGGACACTCCTTCCCCGACCTGCGCGGCGCCGCCACCGGCGTCGGATCGCTGCCCGGTACCGACGCGCGGGAGGCCGCCAGGACCTCCACCGGGGCGCTGGAACAGCTGCCGTTCCTCCCCGAACTGCCGGCCCGCGGCCCCGGCGCCGACATGATCGGACGCGGAGCCGGCCTGCTGGTCGAGCTGTTCGCGCAGACCGAGCCGAGCGGCTGGCGGTTCACCGACCGCCCCGGCCGCGACACCCGGCGCGCGCACTCCTGGCTCGGCGAGGACCTGGACGCGCTGGAGGAGTTCACCCAGGGTTACCAGGGCGCGCTCAAGGTCCAGGCCGTCGGGCCGTGGACGCTGGCCGCCGCGATCGAGCTCAGGCACGGCGAGAAGGCGCTCGCCGACCCCGGCGCCTGCCGCGACATCGCCGGCTCGCTCACCGAGGGCCTGCGCCGCCATCTCGCCGACGTCCGCAAGCGCATCCCGGGGGCGGAGGTCGTGCTCCAGCTCGACGAGCCCTCGCTGCCCGCCGTGCTGGCCGGCGACGTGAAGACCGCCAGCGGCTTCCAGCGGCTGCGCTCGGTCGACCGCCAGGTCGCCGAGGAGGTGCTGCGCGAGGTGATCCGGGGCCTCGACGCCCCCGTGGTGGTGCACTGCTGCGCGCCGCGGGTACCGATCCCGCTGCTGCGCCGGGCCGGAGTGGCCGGGATCTCGCTGGACTTCACGCTTCTCACCGACCGGGCGGACGACGATCTCGGCGAGGCGGTCGAGGCCGGCACGATGATCCTCGCGGGTCTGGTGCCCGCCGTTGACCTGCCCGTTTCTCAATCAACGGCAGTGTCCGACCCGGCCGGTATGGTCCAGGGTGTCAGGACGTTGTGGCGCAGGCTCGGGTTCGCCCCGGAGCTGCTGGGCCGGCGCGTGCTGGTGACACCCACCTGCGGACTGGCCGGGGCCTCCCCGGCCGGTGCGCGCAAGGCGCTGTCACTGAGCGTGCGGGCGGCCCAGAGCCTGGTGGACAACCCGGAATGAGAACGTAGGAGGGCTTGCGGTGGTGGCTGTCGAGGGCTGGGAGGAGATCCCGGCGGAGGTCCGCAGACGGCACGCCGAGCTGGCGGCCGAGATCGAGGACCACCGCGCCCGCTACTACGAGCAGGACGCGCCGATCATCAGCGACGCCGACTTCGACGCCCTGATGCGGGCGTTGGAGGCGCTGGAGGCCGAGCACCCGGCGCTGGTGACGCCGGACTCCCCGACCCAGCGGGTCGGCGGCGCGCCCACCGTGCTGTTCGCCCCGGCCGAGTACCGGGAGCGGCTGCTCAGCCTGGACAACGCGATGGACGACGACGAGCTGGCCGCCTGGGCCGAGCGCGTCGCCGCCGAGCTGGCCGGCATCGACTACCACTACCTCTGCGAGCTCAAGGTCGACGGCATCGCCGTCAACCTCACCTACGAGAACGGCCAGTTGGTCAAGGCGGGGACCCGCGGCGACGGCCAAGTCGGCGATGACATCACCGCCAACGTCCGCACCATCAAGGAGATCCCGCACCGGCTCAAGGGCGACGACATCCCCGAGCTGGTGGAGATCCGCGGCGAGGTCTACTTCCCGACCGACGCGTTCGAGGCGCTCAACGCCTCCTTCGCGGAGGAGAACGAGCGCCGCCGGCTGGAGAACGAGGAGCGCGCCAAGGAGGGCAAGCGCCCCCGGGCGATGATCCGGCTCTTCATGAACCCGCGGAACGCCGCCGCCGGCTCGCTCCGCCAGAAGGACCCGCTGATCACCGCCGCCCGCCCGCTGCACATGGTGGTGCACGGCATCGGCGCCCGGGTCGGCTTCGACATCGACAACCAGTCGCACGCCTACCAGCTGCTGCACGACTGGGGCCTGCCCACCGCCCGGCACAACAAGGTGGTCGGCACGCTGGCGGAGGTCCGCGCCTTCATCAAGCACTTCGGCGAGCAGCGGCACTCGGTCGAGCACGAGATCGACGGTGTGGTCGTCAAGGTGGACGAGATCGCCCTGCAGGGCCGGCTCGGCTCCACCTCCAAGTCCCCGCGCTGGGCCATCGCCTGGAAGTACCCGCCGGAGGAGGTCACCGGCAAGCTGGCCGAGATCAAGATCAGCATCGGGCGCACCGGCCGGGCCACCCCGTACGCGGTGCTGGCCGAGCCGGTCAAGGTGGCCGGCTCGATGGTCCAGTACGCGACGCTGCACAACCAGGACGTGGTGAAGGCCAAGGACGTCCTGCTGGGCGACACCGTGGTGCTGCGCAAGGCCGGCGACGTCATCCCGGAGATCCTCGGCCCGGTCTACGACCTGCGGGACGGCGACGAGGTGCCGTTCGTGATGCCCTCGCACTGCCCCGAGTGCGGCGAGGAGCTGCGGCCGATGGCCGAGGGGGACATCGACCTGCGCTGCCCCAACGCCCAGTTCTGCCCGGCCCAGATCCGCGAGCGGATCGCCTTCCTCGGCGGGCGCTCGGCGCTGGACATCGAGGGCCTGGGCTACGTCGCGGCCACCGCGCTGACCCAGCCGCTGGCGCCGGTCGCGGCGCCGGTGGGGAACGAGGGCGACATCTTCGGCCTGACGGTGGAGCAACTGCTGCCGATCAAGGTGCTGGTGCGCGACCAGAAGACCGGCATGCCCAAGCTCGACGACGAGACCGGTGAGGAGAAGGAGGTGTTCTTCTTCGCCACCACCACCGGGGCGCCGAAGAAGAACACCGGGCTGATGCTCGACAACATCGAGAAGGCCAAGGACCGCCCGCTCTGGCGCTTCCTCAACGGCCTCTCGATCCGGCACGTGGGCCCGGTCGCGGCCCAGGACCTGGCCCGGGAGTTCCGCGACCTGGACGCGATCTTCGCGGCGGGCGAGGAGCTGCTGGCCGCGACCGACGGCGTCGGCACGGGCACCGCGCGGTCGATCATCGAGTGGTACCAGGTGGACTGGCACCGGGAGATCGTGGAGAAGTGGCGCGAGGCCGGCGTCCGCTTCACCGAGGAGGCCCCCGAGGAGGAGGCCGAGCGCCCGCTGGAGGGCCTGACCGTCGTCGTCACCGGCACGCTGACCGGCCACACCCGGGACGGCGCCAAGGAGGCACTGACCTCGCGCGGCGCGAAGGTGACCGGGTCGGTCTCGAAGAAGACCCACTTCGTGGTCGCCGGGGACAATCCCGGGTCCAAGTACGACAAGGCGGTCCAGCTCGGGCTGCCGGTCCTCGACGACGCGGGTTTCGCCGTCCTGCTGGAGCAGGGTTCCGCCGCGGCCCGGGTCCACCTGGGCCTGCCGCCGGAGCCCGTGGTCGAGGAGCCGGTGAAGAAGGCGCCCGCGAAGAAGCGCGCCGCGAAGGCCGCGGCGGAGCCTGCGGCGGACGTCACGGCCGGCGGCGCGGCCGACCTCGCTGCCGACCTCGCTGCGGACCTCGGCGCGGAGGCCGCCGGACAGGAGCCCGCGGCGGAGGAGCCCGTCGAGGGCTGACCCGCGCGCGGAAGCCCGGGATTTGTCTTGTTATCGTCCTGATGCACCGTCATCAGGTGCCGCACGGTGAAGGCGGGCATTGTGTCACCGTGCGGCACCGGAGCGCGGTGGCGCTTTTCCGGTTGTCCGAAAGTCTGCCCACCGGGTGGGCCCGGGAATACCCTTGAGCGCAACAGAGTGTCAGCAGGGGTGGGGGCACCGGCTGAGCCGGTTCTCCGCGGGGTCGCTCCATGCCCGGCAGCTGCCGGCGCCGGTACGGTGCTTCACCGTTAAGGCGGCCTGACGGGGCGGTCCCGACGGAGGACAAGGCTTATGGATCGTACGACCGGCGGTGCGCCCACACGCCCGCCGCAGGGGGTGGCAGGTGCGGTCCTGCTGCTCGGCGTACTGCTGGCCGGCGCCGCACCGCTCATCCCGCTGGCCGTCCTGGTCTACCGGTACGAGCCCGAGCTGTTACCGCTGTTCGCGGTGCCCCTGGCCGTCCTGGTCGCGGCCTGGCGGATCGCCCGGGACCGGGCCCGGGACCAGCTCACCGACCCGCTGACCGACCTGCCCAACCGACAGGCCCTGCTGCTGGCAGCCCAGGAGGCCATCGCCGAACACGACGAGGGCTACAGCGTCGGTCTCATCCTGCTCGACCTCGACCGGTTCCGGTCGCTCAACGACACCCTCGGCCATACCGCCGGCGACCGGCTGCTGGTGCACATCGCCCGCCGGCTGCACCGTGCGCTGCGCTCCGGAGGCCCGCCGGGCAGCGCGACCAGGGGATCGATCGACGACGTCTTCGCCGGGCTGCCCCCGCGCTACCGGCGCGGCCGCCCGCTGGTGGCCCGGATGGGCGGCGACGAGTTCGCCGTCCTGCTGCCCGGCATCGGCTGCCCGAACACCCTGGAACGGGTCGCCAAGGCGCTGATCGCCGAGCTGGCGGCGCCGATCCGGCTGGACGGGCTGCTGCTCGTCCTGGAGGCCAGCGCGGGCGTCTGCGTCTACCCGCAGCACGCCCAGGACGCCGAATCGCTGCTGCGCCGCGCCGATGTGGCGATGGCCCACGCCCAGCGCGGCCACAGCTGCGTCGAGCAGTACGACGAGGCCCAGGACGCCGACACGCCCTACCGGATCGGCCTGCTCGGCGATCTGCGGCGGGCCCTGGAGACCGGCGAGGTGCAGCTGCACTACCAGCCGAAGGTGGCCTTCGACGGCCGGGTGGTCGGACTGGAGGCGCTGCTGCGCTGGGAGCGCCCCGGCCAGGGCAAGGTCTCGCCGGACGAGTTCGTCGGGCTCGCCGAGTCCAGCGGTCTGATGCCCCGGCTGACCGACTACGTGCTGGAGGCGGCCGTCGGCCAGCTCGCCCACTGGCGCGAGCAGGGCCTCCAGGTGCAGGTGGCGGTGAACGTCTCACCGCGTGACGTGCTCAACCCCGGCTTCGCCCAGCGGGTCGCCGGGCACCTGGTCCGCCACCAGGTGCCCGCCCACGCGCTCCAGCTGGAGATCACCGAACGGCTGCTGCTGGACGACTCGCGCCGGGCCGCCGACACCCTGGCCGAACTGCGCGGCTACGGCGTCGGGATGTCCCTGGACGACTTCGGCACCGGCCACTCCTCACTGGTGCGGCTGCGCAGCCTCCCGGTCGGCGAGCTGAAGATCGACCGCTCCTTCGTCTCCCGGATGGTCGCGGACGACCACGACGCGGCCGTGGTCCGCTGCTCGGTGGAGCTGGCCCACTCGCTCGGGCTGACCGTGGTCGCCGAGGGCGTCGAGGACGACGAGACCTGGGAACGGCTGCACCTCATGGGGGTGGACGCCGTCCAGGGCTGGCTGGTCTCGGCGGCGCTGCCGGCCGAGCAGGCCACCGCCTGGCTGCGGGTGCACCGGACCGGCGCGCCGCCGGTGGAGCGGATGTCCGCGGCCACGCAGCTGCCCCCGGGCATGCAGCCGGTCCTGCCGCCCGTGCTGCCGCCCGTCCTGCCGCCGGTGATCCAGGCGGTGCAGGCCGCGCAGATGGAGATCCAGGCCCCAGGCGTCCCCAACTGGGCCCCGACCAGGCCGCAGTAGTCCCGCCCGCGGCCGCTGTGACCGGTCCGCGCGCTCACTCGTTGGCCGGTGGCCGGGTCGGGCCCCATAGGATGGGGGCCAAAGACCAAGAGGACGGGGCCGCCGAGCCGGCTGCCCCCGCCCGGGCCCGGCACCGCCTGACCGCATCGCCGGGCCTCACCAGAACTCACCCCTGAGGATCGCTGCATGCCTGGCATCACGCGCGAGGAGGTCGCCCACCTCGCTCGGCTGTCGCGTCTTGAGTTGCAGGCCGAAGAGCTGGACCACTTCGCCGAGCAGCTCGACGTGATCATCGGCGCGGTCGCCCGCGTTTCCGAGGTCGCCGGACAGGACGTCCCGCCGACCTCCCACCCGCTGCCGCTGACGAACGTCATGCGCGCGGACGAGGTGCGGCCGTCGCTCACCCCGGACCAGGCGCTGGCCGGCGCCCCGGCCGCCGAGGAGCAGCGTTTCCGTGTGCCGCAGATCCTCGGGGAGGACTGAACCACCCATGACTGACCTGATCCATCCCTCCTCGCCCGCCTCCGGCGAGGAGGGTCCCTCTGCCACTGGAGCAGCTGCCATGGGCATCACCAAGTGGACGGCCGCCGACACGGCCGCCGCCATCGCCAAGGGCGAGGTCTCCGCCGTCGAGGTCGCCCAGGCCCACCTGGACCGCATCGAGGCCGTCGACCAGAAGGTCAACGCCTTCCTCCACGTCGACACCGAGGGCGCGCTCGGCGCCGCCCGCGCCGTCGACGAGAAGCGCGCCAGGGGCGAGGAGCTGGGCCCGCTGGCCGGCGTCCCGCTCGCGCTGAAGGACGTCTTCACCACCAAGGGTGTCCCGACCACCTGCGGCTCCAAGATCCTCGAAGGCTGGATCCCGCCGTACGACGCCACCCTGACCTCGCGTCTCAAGGACGCCGGCGTGGTGATTCTCGGCAAGACCAACATGGACGAGTTCGCGATGGGCTCCTCCACCGAGAACTCCGCCTACGGCGTGACCGGCAACCCGTGGGACCTCAGCCGCATCCCCGGCGGCTCCGGCGGTGGCTCGGCCGCCGCGCTGGCCGCCTACGAGGCCCCGCTGGCGATCGGCACCGACACCGGCGGCTCGATCCGCCAGCCCGGCGCCGTCACCGGCACCGTCGGCGTCAAGCCCACCTACGGCTCGGTCTCCCGCTACGGTCTGGTCGCCTTCTCGTCCTCGCTGGACCAGGGCGGCCCGTGCGCCCGGACCGTGCTGGACGCGGCGCTGCTGCACGAGGCCATCGCCGGCCACGACCCGCTGGACTCCACCTCGATCGACGCGCCGGTCCCGGCCGTGGTCGAGGCCGCCAAGCGGCGCGACATCCGCGGCATGCGGATCGGCGTGGTCAAGGAGTTCGCCGGCGAGGGCTACCAGGCCGGCGTGATGCAGCGCTTCAACGAGTCCGTGGAGCTGCTGCGCGAGCTGGGCGCCGAGGTCGTCGAGGTCTCCTGCCCGTCCTTCACCCTCGCGCTGCCCGCGTACTACCTGATCGCGCCCAGCGAGGCCTCGTCCAACCTGGCCCGCTTCGACGCGATGCGCTACGGCCTGCGGGTCGGCGACGACGGCACCCGCTCCGCCGAGGACGTCACCGCCCTCACCCGTGAGGCCGGCTTCGGCCCCGAGGTGAAGCGCCGCATCATCCTCGGCACCTACGCCCTCTCCTCGGGCTACTACGACGCCTACTACGGTTCGGCCCAGAAGGTCCGCACGCTCATCTCGCGCGACTTCGACGCCGCCTTCGCGGGCGTGGACGTGCTGGTCTCCCCGACCACCCCGACCACCGCCTTCCCGATCGGCGAGCGCGCCGACGACCCGATGGCGATGTACCTGGCCGACCTCTGCACGATTCCGTCGAACCTCGCGGGCAACGCGGCCATGTCGCTGCCCTGCGGACTGGCCCCGGAGGACAATCTCCCGGTCGGCCTGCAGATCATCGCACCCGCGATGGCGGACGACCGCCTGTACCGCGTGGGCGGCGCCGTCGAGGCCGCACTCAACGACAAGTGGGGGCACACCCTGCTGGAGGAGGCACCGGCACTGTGAGCAAGATCGAGAAGGCGAAGGGCTTCAAGCACTCGAAGCCGGGTCTGTGGCTGTCCATCGGTACCAGCGCCTTCGGCGCGGTGTCGATCGTCAAGGACGTCAAGAAGGCCCGCGGCGAGCACGACACCCTGAAGCTGATCAACGCCCTGGTCGGCGCCGCGGCCCTGGTCACCGGCACCGCCCTGCTGGTGCGCGAACTGCGCCGCCTGGGCGACGACGACGTGCTGCTGGGCTGAGCGCCCCGGCCCGGCCCCGCGCGAGCGGCGGCCGGGCCCGTACCTCCCAAAGACTTTTAGCGAAGGGGACGCTGTGAGCGTCAAGAACCTGGTCTCCTACGAGGACGCTCTCGCGTCGTACGACCCGGTGATGGGCCTTGAGGTCCACGTCGAGCTGGGCACCAAGACCAAGATGTTCTGCGGTTGCTCGACCGAGCTGGGCGCCGAGCCGAACAGCCAGGTCTGCCCGACCTGTCTGGGCCTGCCGGGCTCGCTGCCGGTGGTCAACGCGATCGGCGTGGAGTCGGCCGTGAAGATCGGTCTGGCGCTGAACTGCGAGATCGCCGAGTGGTGCCGGTTCGCGCGGAAGAACTACTTCTACCCGGACATGCCGAAGAACTTCCAGACCTCGCAGTACGACGAGCCGATCGCCTTCAACGGCTACCTCGACGTGCAGCTGGAGGACGGCTCGACCTTCCGGGTGGAGATCGAGCGCGCCCACATGGAGGAGGACACCGGCAAGTCCAGCCACGTGGGCGGCGCCACCGGCCGGATCCACGGCGCCACGCACTCGCTGCTGGACTACAACCGGGCCGGCATCCCGCTGATCGAGATCGTCACCAAGCCGATCGAGGGCGCCGGCGAGCGGGCCCCCGAGGTCGCCAAGGCGTACGTCGCCGAACTGCGCGAGCTGATCAAGGCGCTGGGCGTCTCCGAGGCCCGGATGGACAAGGGCCAGATGCGCTGCGACGTCAACCTGTCGCTCCGCCCCAACGGCACCGAGACCTTCGGCACCCGCTCGGAGACCAAGAACGTCAACTCGCTGCGCAGCGTCGAGCGGGCCGCCCGGTTCGAGATCCAGCGGCACGCCACCGTGCTCATCGACGGCGGCACCATCATCCAGGAGACCCGGCACTTCCACGAGGAGGACGGCAGCACCACCTCCGGCCGGATCAAGGACAACGCCGAGGACTACCGCTACTTCCCCGAGCCGGACCTCGTCCCGATCGCGCCCTCCCGCGCGTGGGTGGAGGAGCTGCGGGCCGGGCTGCCGGAGCTGCCGCGGGTGCGCCGGGCCCGGCTGCAGGCCGAGTGGGGCCTGTCCGACAAGGACATGCAGTCGGTGCTGAACGCCGGTGCGGTCGAGCCGATCCTGGAGACCATCGCCGCGGGCGCCCCGGCCGACCAGGCCCGCAAGTGGTGGATGGGCGAGCTGGCCCGTCGCGCCAACGAGACCGGCACCGACCTGAGCGAGCAGCCGATCACCCCGGCGCAGGTCGCCCGGGTCGCCGCGCTGGTCGCCGAGGGCAAGCTGAACGACAAGCTGGCCCGCCAGGTCATCGAGGCCGTGCTGGCCGGCGAGGGCGAGCCGGACGAGGTCGTGGCGAAGCGCGGCCTGGCCGTCGTCTCGGACGACTCCGCGCTCGGTGCCGCCGTCGACCAGGCCATCGCCGAGAACGAGGCGATCGCCGCCAAGATCCGTGACGGCAAGGTCGCCGCGGTCGGCGCCCTGGTCGGCGCGGTCATGAAGGCCACCCGGGGCCAGGCCGACGCGGCGCGCGTCAAGGATCTGATCCTGGAGCGGCTTGCCGTGGAAGGACAGTAGGCGCAGTCTGGAGCGGCCGGGCGCTGCCTAAGCGGCGGCCGAGGCTCCTAAGGCCCGCGCTAAGGCCCGCCCAGGCCCGCCGAGCGCGGCCGGCTGAGCACCGAGGCCCGGATCCGCCCCCTTACCGGGGTGGATCCGGGCCTTCGCCGTTCCCCGGCCGGTCCGGCTAAGGCCCGGGCGGGCCGGAAGATGCGGCAGGCTGCCGATGCGGCACACCCCCCTTGCGGAGGAGGCTCATTCCAGATCGAGCGGATCGATCGGACCGAGAAGCAACCACGAGGGGAACCACCGTGATCGAGTACGAGCTCATCCAGCAGCAGGTGCGCGAGCTCCACGCCCGCGCCGACCGGCAGCGGCTGGTCCGCGAGGCGCGGAACGCCCGGCGGGCCCAGAGCCGGCCGGTCGCCACCCGTGCCGAGCGGCGCGCCACGCGCCTGCGCGAGTGCTGACGGACCGGCACCGGGGCGGTGCCGAGGCGAGCCGGGAAGGGGAGGTGCCGCAGGACGGCGCCTCCCCTTCCGGGCGTCCGGAGGGCGGGATAACCGCTCGGCCCGGTCAGGCGGCCTGTGGCATGCTCGCCTCCATGCAGCAGATATCGGTGAGTCCCGTCTTCGTCGGCCGCGGCACCGAGATCACCGCACTGACGGACTCGCTGCGACGGGCCGGGTCGGGGCACCCGCAGGCGGTGCTGATCGGCGGCGAGGCCGGCGTGGGCAAGACCCGGCTGCTGGAGGAGTTCCTGGCGCGGGCCTGCGGCACCGGGGGAGTGGTGACCACCGTCGGCGGCTGCCTGGAGGTCGGCGCCGAGGGCCTGCCGTACGCGCCGCTGGCCACCGCGCTGCGCCGGCTGCACCGCGGCCTCGGACCCGAACTGGAGGCCGCCGCGGCCGGCAGCGAGGGCCATCTCGCCCGCCTGCTGCCCGAGTTCGGCGAGGCCGACGGCGAACCGAACGACGAGTACGGCCGGGCCCGGCTGTTCGAGCACACCGCGAGGCTGTTCGAACGGCTCGGCACGGACCGTACCCTCGTCCTCGCCGTCGAGGACCTGCACTGGTCCGACCGCTCCACCCGGGAGCTGTTCGCCTACCTGGTCCGCACCCTGCACCGGGTCCGGGTCCTGCTGATCGCCACCTACCGCACCGACGACCTGCACCGCCGCCACCCGTTGCGGCCCTTCCTCGCCGAGCTCGAACGGCTGCGCACCGTCCAGCGTCTGGAGCTGGAGCGGTTCGGGCCGGGGGAGGTGGCCGCGCAGCTGGCCGGCATCCTCGGCACCGCCGTCCCCGACCGGCAGCTCGTCGACCGCATCCACCGCCGCTCCGAGGGCAACCCCTTCTTCGTCGAGGAGCTCGCCACCGCCCTCCACGACGGCTGCCGGGCCGGGCTCACCGACTCGCTGCGGGACATCCTGCTGGTCCGGGTCGAGGCGCTGGACGAGGAGACCCAGCGCGTCCTGCGGATCGCCGCCGAGGGCGGCTCGACGGTCGAACACGCGCTGCTCGCCGCCGTCCTGGAGGACGAGGAGGCGCTGATCGAGTCGCTGCGGACCGCCGTCGGCGCCAGCATCCTGCGCCCCGACCCGGACGGGGACGGCTACCGCTTCCGGCACGCGCTGGTCCGCGAGGCGGTCTCGGACGACCTGCTGCCCGGCGAGCGGCACCGGATCAACCGCCGCTTCGCGACCGTCCTGGAGGAACAGCCGCAGCTGGTCGGCGCGGACGTCCGCCCGGCCCGGCTGGCCAACTACTGGTACCACGCGCACGATCCGGCCCGCGCCCTGCCGACCGCCCTGGACGCCGCCCGGGAGGCCCGCCGGCGCAACGCCTTCGCCGAGCAGCTGGGCATGCTGGAGCGTGCCCTGGAGCTGTGGGACCACGTCTCCGAGGAGGTGCTGGCACACACCCTGCGCCCCTACGACTGGGCCGAGACCTACCCGCCGTGCGCCTGCGCGGCCGGCGCCCACGACCCGGGCTGCGACCGGCTCCAGTTGATCGACGTGCTGGCCGAGGCGGTGGTCGCGGCCCGCCGCAGCGGGGACCGCGAACGCGGGCTGAGCTTCGCCCGGCGGGCGCTCAAGATGGTCGACGAGCGGGAGAACCCGGCCCGGGCGGCCTGGTTCCGGATCAACCGGGCCCGGATGCTCGGCCATCTGCGCCGCTCCGGCGACGAGGAGGAGATCGCCCACGCGCACCGGCTGGTCGAGCACCTGCCGCCGTCCGCCGTGCAGGCCGAGGTGTTCGCGCTCGGCGCCGGCGCCGCGATGCTCAAGAACCCCGGGCACGAGCAGGTCGAACTCGCCGAGCGGGCCGTCCTGATCGCCGGTGAGGTCGGCGCGCACGCCGTCGAGCAGCACGCCAGGATGACGCTCGGCTATCTGCGCAACGACCTCGGCGCCGACCCGGAGACCGCCCTCGCCGAGCTGACCGCCGCGGTGGAGGCCACCCGGCCGCTCGGTGTGCCGGACGTGCTGCTGCGCGGCCTCAACAACCTGGCCAGCATGCTGCGCGGGCTGGGCCGGGCGGAGGAGGCGGTGGCGGTGGCCCGGGAGGGGCTGGAGTACGCGGACGGCAACGGGCTGGTGCGCAACATCGGCACCATCCTGACCGGCAACCTCGCCGAGGCGCTGATGGACCTCGGGCGGATCGAGGAGGTCACCCGGGTGCTCGCCGACGGCGACCTGACCAGCCCGACCGGCACCCACGCCGAGTTCCTGGACCGGATGCGCGGTGAACTCGCCATGCTCCGCGGCGACCTGGCCGAGGCGGCGGAGATGCTGGCGCAGGCCAGGACGGCCAACCGGATCGGCCAGGTCCAGCACTCCGTGCCGATCAGCCAGCTGGCGGTGCGGATCGCCGCGCGGAGCGGGCGCCCGATGGAGGCCAGGGCCGAACTTCTCGCCGTGCTGGAGGGCGAACTGCCGCGCGGCTACGAGTCGGACCTCCTGCCGCTGCTGGTGGACGGGGCAGGGGTGGAGGCGGACACCCGGGGCCTGCCGGAGGCCGGCCCGGACCGTGCGCGGGTGCTGGCCCTGATCGCCGCCACCGCGGCCGGGCTGGTCCCCAAGGCGCCGCTGCACCACGGCTGGGCCAGGCTGCTGGAGGGCGAACTGGCCCGTGCCGAGGGGGCCGACACCCCGGCGCACTGGGCGGCCGCCGTCGAGGCGCTGCGGCCGACCGGCCTGCCGTACCCGCTGGCGCTCGCGCTGCTGCGGGCCGGCGAGGCCGAGGTGCTGGCCGGGCGCCGTGAGGCCGCCGCCGAACTCCTGCGCGAGGCACGGGAGCTGGCCGGGGTCCGGTCCGACCGGCCCCTGCTGGCGGAGATCGCCGGTCTGGCCGACCGGGCCGGACTGGCCCTCACCACGTGCCCGGCGGGGCGGGCGAAGACACCGCTCCCCGGTGACTCCTTCGGCCTCACCCCCCGTGAGCGGGACGTGCTCCGATTGCTCGCGCAGGGCCGCACCAACCGGCAGATCGCCGAGGTTCTGTACATATCGCCGAAGACCGCGAGCGTGCACGTCTCCAACATCCTCGGCAAGCTGGCGGTGGCCGGCCGGGGCGAGGCCGCCGCGCTGGCGCACCGGTTGCGGCTCTTTCCGGACGAGCCGGTCCCGGCCGGCCGCTGATCCACGCACCGCCCGGCGCCGTCGGGGCACCGGCCTGGCCCGGCCCGATGATCGCCGGGCGCTGCCGCGTGCTCCCGTGCGCGCCGCGTGTGCCCCCTCCCGCGCGCCGCCGCCAACCGGGCCGATCCGGCGGAATCGGGTGCATTTCCCTACCCCCCGGCCATTACTCTAAGTTGAGTGTGCGTGTCATTGAGTGACCGAAGTGGTGTAGGGTCCCGATCGGGAACATCGGTGCGGTGCGGCGACCGGAAGGCAGTCCACCCCCTGGGCCACCGCCCTGACGGGGCGCCAGGTCACCGCGTACGGCCACCAGGTGCGCGGCCGGTGGCCCGTGGCCGGGGCGCCAGGCCCCGGGCCGGAGGGGGAGAGGCCGAGTGAGCTCCACCGATGCGGTGCTGCCCGGAGCCGGACGGCCGGGCGCACCGGACGCCGACATGTCCGCGACCGACCGGCGCGGCCCGGTCTGCCGGCTGCTGTCCAGCCGGCGATTGCCCGGCGTCGTCCTCGCCGTGCTCTGCCTGGCCTACACGCTGGGCGCGTCCCTCGGCTGGGGATCCAGCCAACTCGCGGTCTTCATGGGTGACTTCGGGCTGGCGGCGGCGGCCCTCGCGGCCGCGCTGTCCTGTCTCGCGTACGGCTGCACGGTCGGCGGGCACGCCCGCCCGGCCTGGCTGCTGTTCGGACTCTCCTCGCTCATGGTCTCGTTCGGCAACGGCACCTGGGGCTGGTACGAGCTGGTGGACCGTACCCGGCCGCCGCAGGAGTCGCCCGCCGAGTACGCCTTCCTGCTGTTCGCCCCGCTCGCCATCACCGGCGTGCTGGTGCTCGCCCAGCGTCCGCGCAACGCCGCCGGCTGGCTCTGCCTGCTGCTGGACGGCTGGCTGGTGGCCGGCTCGCTGTTCACCCTCAGCTGGAGCCTGGCGCTCGGGCGGATCGCCGCCGGGGAGGACGGCTCCCCGCTGCGCCTGGCCCTCAACCTGGCCTACCCGGTGCTGGACATCCTGCTGGTCAGCCTGGTGGTCGGACTGCGGTTCGGCGGCCGCGACGGCAACCGGGCCGCGGTGCACACCGCGATGGTGGGCCTGGCCGTCACGGTGCTCTGCGACGCCCTGTTCACCTCGCCCGAGCTGCGCAACAGCTACCACTCGGGCGAGCTGCTGGACGCCGGCTGGTTCGCCGGCAGCCTGCTGCTGGCCTGGGCGCCGTGGTCGCCGCGCTGGAGCCGTCCGATGCGCGAGCACCCCTCGGCGGGCGGCCTGCCGCGCCGCCGGGTGGCCACCACGTTCAGCGCGCTCACCCCGTACGCGGCGGCCGCGGTCTGCACCGCCGGGATCCTCTACAACGCCCTCGGCGGGCGGCCGTTGGACCGGGTGGTGGCGGCGGCCGCCTGCACCGTCGGCCTGGCGCTGATCCTGCGGCAGGGCGTGATGCTGCTGGACAACCTCTCGCTGGCGCAGGAACTCGCCCACAAGGAGGCGCACTTCCGCTCCCTGGTGCAGGGCTCCAGCGACGTCATCATGATCGCCGGCGCGAACGGCGTG
The DNA here is from genome assembly GCF_044755565.1 of Kitasatospora sp. NPDC092286. Classification (NCBI taxonomy): domain Bacteria; kingdom Bacillati; phylum Actinomycetota; class Actinomycetes; order Kitasatosporales; family Streptomycetaceae; genus Kitasatospora; species Kitasatospora sp. NPDC092286. The sequence continues at coordinate 191,892 of NZ_JBIVRD010000013.1, forward strand.
CTCTCCTACGTCTCCCCGGCCGCGCTCGGCGTCTACGGGCGGGACCCGGGGGAACTGGTCGGCGGGAACCTGCTCGACCTGGTCCACCCGGAGGACGTGGACCGGGTGCTGCTGGAGGTCCGCCGCTTCCTGGCCCGGGTCCGGCTCGCGGCCCACCGCTCCCCGGGCGCCGCCGAGCCGTCCGCCCGGGTGGAGTGCCGGATCAGCGCGGGCGCCGGCGAGTGGCTGCACGTCGAGTCGACCGTCAACCGCTACCGCGACGGCCTGATCCTCAACAGCCGGGACGTCACCGAACGGGTGATACTGCAGGCCCAGTTGCAGCACAACGCGTTCCACGACCCGCTCACCGACCTGCCCAACCGGGCGCTCTTCGCCCAGCGGCTGCGGGCCGCGCTCGGCGCCCGCGGCCCGCAGGGCTCGGGTGGCGCCGGGATCGCGGTGCTCTTCCTCGACCTGGACGGCTTCAAGGCGGTCAACGACAGCGCCGGCCACCAGGTCGGCGACGAACTGCTGGTGCAGGCCGCCCGGCGGCTCCAGGGCGCGGTGCGCTGCGGGGACACCGTCGCCCGGTTCGGCGGGGACGAGTTCGCCGCGCTGGTCTGCGGCCCGCTCGGCCGGCTCCAGGTGCAGGAACTCGCCGAGCGGCTGCGGACGGCGCTCTCCGAGCCGTACTGGATCGGCGGCGCCGAACTCGGCGTCGCCGCCAGCATCGGCATCGCCTTCGGCACCCCCGAGCGCGGCCAGGCCGTCGACCCCAGGGCGGCCGCCGACGAGCTGATGCGCAACGCCGACCTCGCGATGTACCGGGCCAAGTCCGAGGGCAAGGGCCGGGTGGTGCTCTACAACCCGGCCATGCGCGCCGACCTGGAGCGCCGTACCGACCTGGAGGAGCGGCTGCGGATCGCCGTCCGGGAGGGCGGGTTCACGCTGCTGCACCAGCCGGTGGTCGACCTGGTCAGCGGCGCCGTCACCACCGTCGAGGCGCAGGTCCGCTGGCGCTCGGCGCAGGGGCTGCTGCTCACCCCCGCCGAGTTCCTGCGCTCCGCCGACCACGGCGAAGCGGCCGGCCGGTTCTCCCGCTGGCTGGTCCACGAGGCGGTGGCGGCCGCGGCGGCGCGGCGCGGACTGCCGGCCAGGGTGCGTTCGGCGCCCGTCCCGGTGCCGGTCTCGGTCCGGCTCTCCGCCGAGCGGCTCTGCTCGCCCGGCATGTACGAGGCGGTGGCCGCGGCGCTGCGCGACAGCGGGCTGCCGGCCGGCCAACTGGTGGTCGAGGTGGCCCGGATGGGCCCGGACTCGCTGGCCGACGACCTCGGCCGCCGGCTCGCCGCCCTGCGCCGGCTCGGCGTCTCCACCGCGCTGGCCGGCTTCGGGACCGGCGACGGTTCGCTCGGCGCACTGGCCCGGCTGCCCTTCGACGGCCTCAAGCTGGACCGCACCCTCGTCCAGGAGGTGGCGGAGCCCGGGCTCGGCCGGACGCTGGCCGGACACGCGCTGCGGCTCGGCCGCGACCTCGGCCTGGTGACCGCCGCCGAGGGGGTGGACCTGCCCCGCCAGGTGACCGCGCTGCAGGAGCTGGGCTGCCGGCGGGGCCAGGGTTCGGCCTTCACCCCGCCGCTGGAGGAGGCCCGGCTGCGGCGGGCGCTGGCCCGCCGGGTCTACCCGCTGCCGAGACCGCTCGGCTCGCTCTCGGCACGGCGCGCGTACCTGATCACGGACACCCGTACGAGTGGCCGGGGGGAGGGCGGTCCGGGGCGTGTCGTACATCACCACAGCGGCTCCGACCTGCCCGAACACCAGACCGCGGCCGGTCCGGGGCACGGTCCGCATGGCGAGACTGTCATCCCACCTGCTTGACAGTCGGCCCCGCTCGGGAGGAAGGTCGTTGCCATGCGCACCCGAATTCTCGTACTTGGCGGGCGCGTCGGCTGAGCGGGCTCACACGCCCTGCTTGTGACAGACCGACGCGCCACCCCTCGCATGCCTGCCCGGGCACGAGGGGTTTTTTGTTGCACTGACGCTGTTCCACCACCGCAAGACCCCTGGCCCCAGCCGCCCGGCAGTCCCGATAAAAAGGGAAAAGTCGGACGATTGAGGCAGAGCCGGCGATCGGCCCGGAACCGGGACCCCACCCTCGACACCGCGGGGCCCGCAACCACCCGGGCCGGCGAAGAACCGAGAAGAGACAGGCAGATGACTGAGCACGCCGCATCCCCCCGCCGCGGGGACACCCCGGCCGCCCACGCTCCCGCTCCCCAGCACGTCGTCGAGACCATGACCGGCGCCCAGTCGCTCATCCGCTCGCTGGAGGCCGTGGGCGCGGACACCGTCTTCGGCATCCCGGGCGGGGCCATCCTTCCCGCGTACGACCCGCTGATGGACTCGGCCAAGGTGCGCCACATCCTGGTGCGCCACGAGCAGGGCGCCGGCCACGCCGCCACCGGGTACGCCCAGGCCACCGGCAAGGTGGGCGTCTGCATGGCCACCTCGGGCCCGGGCGCCACCAACCTGGTGACCCCGATCGCCGACGCCTACATGGACTCGGTGGCGATGGTCGCGATCACCGGCCAGGTCTCCTCCAAGGCGATCGGCACCGACGCCTTCCAGGAGGCGGACATCTGCGGCATCACCATGCCGATCACCAAGCACAACTTCCTGGTCACCGACCCCGCCGAGATCCCCCGGGTGATCGCCGAGGCGTTCCACATCGCCGCCACCGGCCGCCCCGGCCCGGTCCTGGTCGACATCGCCAAGGACGCGCTGCAGGCCACCACCACCTTCCGCTGGCCGCCCGAGACCTCGCTGCCGGGCTACCGCCCGGTCACCAAGCCGCACGCCAAGCAGATCCGCGAGGCCGCGAAGATGCTGGTGAGCGCCAAGCGCCCGGTGCTGTACGTCGGCGGTGGCGTGCTCAAGGCGCACGCCACGGCCGAGCTGCGGATCCTCGCCGAGCTGACCGGCGCACCGGTCGTCACCACCCTGATGGCGCTCGGCGCCTTCCCCGACAGCCACCCGCAGCACCTGGGCATGCCCGGCATGCACGGCTCCGTCCCGGCGGTCACCGCGCTGCAGAAGGCCGACCTGCTGTTCACCCTCGGCGCCCGCTTCGACGACCGCGTCACCGGCAAGCTGGACAGCTTCGCCCCGTACGCCAAGGTCGTCCACGCCGACATCGACCCGGCCGAGATCGGCAAGAACCGCCCGGCCGACGTGCCGATCGTCGGCGACGCCCGCGAGGTGCTGGCCGATCTGATCGTCGCCGTCCAGGCCGAGTTCGACGCCGGCCACAAGGGCGACTACACGGACTGGTGGGTCAAGCTCAACGAGTGGAAGAAGACCTACCCGCTGGGCTACGAGGCGGCCCCGGGCGGGCAGTTGTCCCCGCAGCAGGTGATCGAGCGGATCGGCCGGCTGGTCGGCCCGGACGCGATCTACGCGGCGGGCGTCGGCCAGCACCAGATGTGGAGCTCGCAGTTCATCCAGTTCGAGAAGCCGGCCACCTGGCTGAACTCGGGCGGCGCGGGCACCATGGGCTACGCCGTGCCGGCCGCGATGGGCGCCAAGGCGGGCCGTCCGGACGTCGCGGTCTGGGCGATCGACGGCGACGGCTGCTTCCAGATGACCAACCAGGAGCTGGTCACCTGCGCGCTGAACGACATCCCGATCAAGGTCGCGGTCATCAACAACGGCTCGCTGGGCATGGTCCGGCAGTGGCAGACCCTCTTCTACAACCAGCGCTACTCCAACACCGTGCTGCACTCCGGCCCCGAGCACGACGGCATCGAGCCGCCGGCACAGGGCACCCGGATCCCCGACTTCGTGCTGCTCTCCGAGGCGATGGGCTGCGTCGGCCTGCGCTGCGAGCGCCCGGAGGACCTGGACGCGGTGATCAAGCAGGCGATGGAGATCAACGACCGCCCGGTGGTCATCGACTTCATCGTCCACCAGGACGCCATGGTCTGGCCGATGGTCGCGGCCGGCACCAGCAACGACGAGATCCAGTTCGCCAAGGGCGTCCGGCCCGACTTCGGCGACGACCTCGACTGAGGCCCGTCCGTTGCCCACCGCCACCCCTCCCACGACCGGCTGCGCCGGGCCCCTCCTAACGACCTAGGAAACAGAGACACATGTCCAAGCACACCCTCTCCGTCCTGGTCGAGAACAAGCCCGGCGTGCTCGCCCGCATCGCCGCCCTGTTCTCCCGTCGGGGCTTCAACATCGACTCCCTCGCCGTCGGCCCGACCGAGCACCCGGACATCTCCCGGATGACCATCGTGGTCAACGTCGAGGACCTCCCGCTGGAACAGGTCACCAAGCAGCTCAACAAGCTCGTGAACGTGATAAAGATCGTCGAACTCGACCAGTCCGCTGCGATCCAGCGGGAACTGGTCCTGGTGAAGGTCCGGGCCGACAACGAGACCCGGTCGCAGATCGTCGAGATCGTCCAGCTGTTCCGCGCCAAGACGGTCGACGTGTCCCCCGACGCGGTGACCGTCGAGGCCACCGGCAGCTCGGACAAGCTGGAGGCCATGCTCCGGATGCTGGAGCCGTACGGCATCAAGGAGCTGGTCCAGTCCGGCCTGGTCGCCATCGGGCGGGGCGCCCGCTCGATCACCGACCGTTCGCTGCGCGCTCTCGACCGCAGCGCCTGAGCGCCCACCGCCGTCCCTCCCCGGGACGCGCCACGCGCTGTCTCACCCCCTGAAGCACTGCCCCACACCCCCGCCGGGTCCACGTACGGTAGGAACCGCAGTACCCGGCAAGACCATCACGCAAGGAGATGTGCCCCCGTGGCCGAGCTGTTCTACGAAGACGACGCCGACCTGTCCATCATCCAGGGCCGCAAGGTCGCGGTCATCGGCTACGGCAGCCAGGGCCACGCCCACGCGCTGTCCCTGCGCGACTCGGGTGCGGACGTCCGGGTCGGCCTGAAGGCGGACTCCAAGTCCCGCGCCAAGGCGGAGGAGGCCGGCCTGCGCGTCGTCACCCCGGCCGAGGCGGCGGCCGAGGCCGACGTCATCATGATCCTGGTGCCGGACCCGATCCAGGCCGACGTCTACGCCGAGTCCATCGCGCCGAACCTGAAGGCCGGCGACGCGCTGTTCTTCGGCCACGGCCTGAACATCCGCTACGGCTTCATCAAGCCCCCGGCCGATGTCGACGTCTGCATGGTCGCCCCGAAGGGCCCGGGCCACCTGGTCCGCCGCCAGTACGAGGAGGGCCGCGGCGTCCCCGCGATCGTCGCGGTCGAGCAGGACGCCTCCGGCAAGGCCCTCGACCTGGCGCTGTCCTACGCCAAGGGCATCGGTGCCACCAAGGCCGGCGTCATCAAGACCACCTTCACCGAGGAGACCGAGACCGACCTGTTCGGTGAGCAGGCCGTCCTCTGCGGTGGCACCGCCGCCCTGGTGAAGGCCGGTTTCGAGACCCTGGTCGAGGCCGGCTACCAGCCGGAGATCGCCTACTTCGAGTGCCTGCACGAGCTGAAGCTCATCGTCGACCTGATGTACGAGGGCGGCCTGGAGAAGATGCGCTGGTCGGTCTCCGAGACCGCCGAGTGGGGCGACTACGTCACCGGCCCCCGCATCATCACCGACGCCACCAAGGCCGAGATGCGGAAGGTCCTCGCCGAGATCCAGGACGGCACCTTCGCCAACACCTGGATCGCCGAGTACAAGGCCGGTCTGCCCAAGTACAACGAGTACAAGAAGGCCGACGAGGACCACCTGCTGGAGACCACCGGCAAGAAGCTGCGCAAGCTGATGAGCTGGGTCAAGGAAGAGGCCTGAGCCCTTCCGGGGCCACGCCTCATTTTGTAACCCCCTTGTACAAGTAGGCTGCTCCCGTCCGGGTGATTTCGCCGGACGGGAGCAGCCTCGCACCCAGCCCGTCGATACACTTCCGAGTGCGCGTCAGGCCCACAGCGTCGTGCGTCTACCTACGCGGCATGCCACCTTCCCCCCGACGGTCACGCCACCTACGTGCCGGGGAGAACCGGACAGTTAAGGACAACACTGTCGTGAGCACTGCGACCACTGTGAAATCTGCCGTCGTTCTGATCGCCGAAGAGCTGTCGCCCGCCACCGTCGACGCCCTCGGCCCCGACTTCGAGATCCGTCACTGCAACGGCGCCGACCGCACCGAACTGCTGACCGCGATCGCCGATGTGGACGCCATCCTGATCCGCTCCGCCACCAAGGTGGACGCGGAGGCGCTGGCCGCCGCCCGCAAGCTGAAGGTGGTCGCCCGGGCCGGCGTCGGCCTCGACAACGTGGACGTCTCCGCCGCCACCAAGGCCGGCGTGATGGTCGTCAACGCGCCGACCTCCAACATCGTCACCGCCGCCGAGCTGGCCTGCGGCCTGCTGATCTCGGTCGCCCGCAACATCGCGCCGGCCAACGCCGCGCTCAAGCAGGGCGAGTGGAAGCGCAACAAGTACACCGGCGTCGAGCTGAGCGAGAAGGTCCTCGGCGTCGTCGGCCTCGGCCGGATCGGCGTGCTGGTCGCCCAGCGGATGTCCGCGTTCGGCATGAAGATCGTCGCGTACGACCCCTACATCCAGGCCGCCCGCGCCGCGCAGATGGGCGTCAAGCTCGTCACGCTGGAGGAGCTGCTGGAGATCTCGGACTTCATCACCGTCCACCTTCCGAAGACCCCCGAGACCATCGGCCTGATCGGCGACGAGGCGCTGCACAAGGTCAAGCCGACCGTGCGCATCGTCAACGCCGCCCGCGGCGGCATCGTGGACGAGGCGGCGCTGGCCGACGCCCTGCGCGACGGCCGGGTGGCCGGCGCCGGCCTGGACGTCTACGCCAAGGAGCCGTGCACCGACTCGCCGCTGTTCGCCTTCGACAACGTGGTCGCCACCCCGCACCTGGGCGCCTCCACCGACGAGGCGCAGGAGAAGGCCGGTATCGCGGTCGCCAGGTCCGTCCGTCTGGCGCTGGCCGGCGAGCTGGTCCCGGACGCGGTCAACGTCCAGGGCGGCGTGATCGCCGAGGACGTCCGCCCCGGTCTGCCGCTGGCCGAGAAGCTGGGCCGGATCTTCACCGCGCTGGCCGGCGAGGTGGCCGTCCGCCTCGACGTCGAGGTCCGTGGCGAGATCACCCAGCACGACGTCAAGGTGCTCGAACTGTCCGCCCTGAAGGGCGTGTTCGAGGACGTGGTGGCGGAGACGGTGTCCTACGTCAACGCCCCCCTGTTCGCCCAGGAGCGCGGTGTCGAGGTACGCCTGACCACCTCCAGCGAGAGCCTTGAGCACCGCAATGTGATCACCGTCCGGGGCACCCTGGCCGACGGCACCGAGATCGCCATCTCCGGCACCCTGGCCGGCCCGAAGCAGACCCAGAAGATCGTCGGCGTGGACGCCTTCGACGTCGATGTGGCGCTCACCGACCACATGGCGTTCTTCAAGTACGAGGACCGCCCCGGCGTGGTCGGCGTCCTCGGCCGCCACCTCGGCGACGCCGGCATCAACATCGCCGGCATGCAGGTCGCCCGGGACGGCAGCGGCGCGCTCGCCTCCATCACGGTGGACACCCAGATCCCGCAGGAGGTGCTGTCCGCGATCGCCGCCGAGATCGGGGCCCGCTTCGCCCGCTCGGTCGACCTGGGCGCCTGATTCCCGTCGCTCCGCAGGGCCCGGACCGCCTCCCCGGCGGTCCGGGCCCTGCCGCGTCCGGCGGCGTGGGCGCTCCGGGTGACGCCCGTCTCAGATACTAGGAAATCCAAGTATTCGTGCAGACACGGCCCGGTCGGGGCCGTACCGTGAAAGGGCCAGACGGTGTGCCGCCCCTGTAGCCAGGGTGCGCGGCCCGTGTGCGCCCGTACGCCCGACGGGCAGGCGATCCCTGCTCCGCGTACCACCCTCCCCACCCTCTGCGCCCGCCTGTGCGCATCGCATCAAGGAGCCCGGTATGCCCCCCGCCGCAGACCGTCACACCACTCCCGCCCCCGCCGCCACGGCCGCCCGGGCCCCGCGCCGCCGCCGGGCGGCCGAGCGCAACCCCTTCGCCGCCGCCGCCCTCCAGCGCGCGCTGGACCGTCGCGACAACGGCGGCGTGACCGGGCACCTCTGACCGGATCCGCCGGTCGGGTGCCGCCTGCCGGATCCCCCGGTCGGGCGCCGGCAGGGCCTTTCGGCGGAGTCGGTGATAATCGGCCGATTACCTCGGACGGGCTGACGCCGCATCACCCGGTAGGGTGCAAGTGGCCGCCGTTCGAGGGAAGTTGCTCGCATTCCCCGGCGCGATCATCCTAATTTGGGGCCCCCGGAAGGGTGATCGACGTCCGCACCGGCGGGCGTCAGCGACACGGTGTGCGGATCAGCCCCCCTTACCGGGGGAGAGGGTCCTGTGCGTCAGCCACCCGTCCACCGTCCGCTCACCAGGATCGGCCTCGCCCTGGCGCTGCTGGCCGGGCCGGTCGTGCTCACCGCCGCCGCCCCGGCGGCCGGGCAGGCGGAGGCCCAGGGGCCGCCGCCCGGCGCGGCCGCGGCCGCCCACCCGCCGTCCGGGCAGCCGGTCTCGGTGCTGCTCGAACTCGCCACCGAGGCCGCCGGTCCCGCCTGGCGGCGCGCCGCCGCCGACGCCCGGCGGGCCCAGCGCGCCCCGGAGGAGATCCGCCGCGAGGCCGCCCGGGCCGGCGCCGAGCGGCGGACCGCCGCCTCCGGCGCGCTCGACGGGCTGGCCGGGGCCGTCCGCGGCGCGGTGCCCACCGCCCGCGAGCTCTACCGCACCCGTACCCTGCTCACCGGCCTCGCCGTCACCGTGCCCGCCGACCGGCTGCCCGCCCTGCGCACGCTGCCGGGCGTGCGGGCCGTCCACCCGATCACGCGCAAGCAGCGGGACAACGTGTACTCCGTCCCGCTCACCGGCGCCCCGCGGCTCTGGGCCGGTCCGTCCGGCGACGCGGTCGACGGCAACACCGGCCAGGGCGTGCGGATCGGCATCATCGACAGCGGCATCGACTACACCCACGCGGACTTCGGCGGCCCCGGCACCGAGGAGGCGTTCCGGTCGGTGGACGGCGCCACGACCGCGCCCGCCGGGCTCTTCCCCAACGCCAAGGTGGTCGGCGGCCACGACCTGGTCGGCGACGACTACGACCCGGACCCGTCCTCCCCGCACTACCAGCCCGTCCCGCACCCGGACGACAACCCGATCGACTGCCTCCGGCACGGCCACGGCACCCATGTCGCCGGTACCGCCGCCGGTCTCGGTGTCACCGCCGACGGGCAGCCCTACCGCGGCCCGTACCGGCCCGGCCTGGACCCGGCGGACTTCAAGGTCGGCCCCGGCGCCGCGCCCGGCGCGCAGCTGTACGCGCTCCGGGTCTTCGGCTGCGAAGGCTCCACCGACCAGCTCGCCCAGGCGCTCGACATCGCCGCCGACCCGGACGGCGACGGCGACCTCGGCGACCGCCTCGACGTCGTCAACCTCTCGCTCGGCAGCCGGTTCGGCGCCACCGACGACGCCGACGCCGTCGCCGCCGACCGCCTCGCCGAACTGGGCACCGTGGTGGTCGCGGCCGCGGGCAACGAAGGGGACGTCTACGGCATCGGCGGCAGCCCGGGCACCGCCGCCCGGGCCGTCACCGTCGCCGCCTCCGTCGATCCGCACAGCGACGCCGACGGCATCACCGTGCTCGCCCCGGAGCCGCTCGCCGCCGTCGTCCCGGCCCACTGGAGCGCCCGCTACCAGGGCTGGTCCACCGCCGACGTCAGCGGCCGACTCGCCCTGCCCGTCGACCAGCCGGACGGCTGCACGGCCTTCGGCGAGGCCGACCGGCAGCGGCTGGCGGGGAAGATCGCCGTCCTCGTCTGGCACACCCGCGAGTCCGAACGGGCCTGCGGCTCCGCCCCGCGCGCCGACCACGCCGCCGACGCCGGAGCGATCGGCGCGCTGCTCGCCGCCGACGACGACCACCTCGCCGAGATCTCCGGCAACGACCGCGTCCCGGTCGCGCTGCTCGCCCGTGAGGACGGCGAACGGCTGCGGCAGGGCGCGGCCGCCGGCCCGGTCGACGTCCGGCTGGCCGAGCCGGGCGGCCGGCTGCACGGCACGGTCTCCCAGGACCAGCCGCGGCGCACCGACACCCTCACCGACTTCACCTCGCGCGGCATCGGCGTGCCCGGCGTGGTCAAGCCGGACCTCGCCGCCCCCGGCGAGACCATCTGGTCCGCGCTGGTCGGCAGCGGCAGCGGCGGCCAGCGCGAGGACGGCACCTCGATGGCCACCCCGCACGTGGCCGGCCTCGCCGCGCTGGTCCGCGCCGCCCACCCGGACTGGACGGCCGAGCAGGTCAAGGCCGCGCTGATGAACACCGCCGGGGACACCTGGCTCGGCGACGACCACGGCGGCCCGGTCTACGGGCCCGAACGCACCGGCGCCGGACGGGCGCAGGTGGACCGCGCCGTCCGCACCCCCGCCGTCGCCTACGCCGCCGGAGAGGGCGCGGCGGAGGGCGGCGTCGGCGTCTCCTTCGGCCCGGTGGACGTCGGCGGGCCGTTCTCCGCCACCCGCGAGATCGAGGTCCGGAACCTGTCCGACACGACCGTGGTCTACCGCACCGGCTACGCGGCCGCCACCGAACTCCCCGGCGCCCGGTTCGACGTGGCGCCCGCCCAGGTGGCGGTGGTCGCCGGGGGCACCGCGCGGGTCCGGGTCACCCTGGTCGTGCCCGGGCGGCTCGGCCGCACCCCCGACCCGACCATCGACACCCTGCAGGGCGGCCGGGCCCGCAGCTACCGGGGCGAGCTCTCCGGCCGGGTGCTGCTCACCCCCGTCTCGGACCGTGCCCTGCCCGGGCTGCGGGTGCCCGTCCTCGCCGCCCCGCGCCCCGTCTCCGAGCTGAGCGCGGCGGCGCCGGTGCTGCCCACCCCCTCGGGCGCGCTGGTCCTCCTCGGCGGCACCGCGGCGCCGGGGGAGCAGCCCGGCCTGGTCAGCGGCTTCGCGCTCGGCGGGGAGGCCCCCCGCTGGGTGGACTGCCCGCCGGACAGCGGTGCCGCCGTCGGGCCGGGCGCGGGCATCGTGCCGCAGGACGGCACCGGCGGGGCGGGCGCCCCGGAGGACATCTGCGTCGAACGCCCCGGCGACCGGGCCGCCAACCTGCGGGCGGCCGGCGCCGCCTCGGACGCCCCGGCCGCCGGCGGCGACCCGCTCGCCGAGGGCACCCTCTACCTGGGCGCCCAGCTCTGGGCGCCCGCCGCCACCCCCGTCGGCGTCTTCGCCGTCCGGGCCTCGCTGGACACCGACGGGGACGGTGAGACCGATGTCATCGTCAAGGCCGACCGGCTGCCCGGCAGCGACGTCCTGGTGGCCCGCGCGCTCGACGCCAGGACCGGCGCCGAACTGGACGTCCAGCCGCTCAACGCCCGCTGGGGCGACAGCGACACCGCGCTGCTGGACAGCGACGCGCTGGTGCTGCCGGTGCGGCTGAGCGCCCTGCCCGGCCTGACGGCGGACCACAGCACCATCCGCTACGGCCTCTGGACCGGCCCCGCCGGCGGTCGGCCCCACCCGGAGGAGGCCTTCTCCGCCATCGGCCTGAGCGGCACCCGCCCGACCCTCGCCGTCGACGTGCTGCACCCGGCCGTCGAGGTCCGGGCCGGCCTCGGCGGACCGGCCGCGGTGGCGTCCGCCGTGCCGCCGGGCGGCGCCCTGGAGGTCCGCCGGGCCGACGGCGACGCGTCCCGTCTGCTGCTGCTCCACCACTTCAACCGGGACGGCCGGCGGGGCGAGATCGTCACCCTGCCCTGAGCCCGGGGGCGTCAGCGCGGTGCCGCGGCCGCCCGGCGGACCCGGCGGGGCGGCCGGGCGGGGCGGTGGCGGAGCCGGCCGAAGACGGCGGCCAGCGCCGTGACCGCCGCGGCGGCCGAGGCGACCGTCAGCCCCTCGGTGAGGCCGGGCGGACGGAAGACGCAGCCGATCCGGTCGGCGCCGCCGCCGAGCGGGACGCCGATCATGCCCAGCACCGGCCGGGGCGGCGCGTACGGCCCGCCGCCGGCCGCGCAGGTCCAGCCCTCGGTGGCCGGGACGGAGAGCAGCGCGGTGCCCGTGCTGCCCGGCGGCAGGGCGGCCGTGACGGTGTGCCCGCCGACCGCCACCCGGGTGGCGCCGGTCGTGGCGATCCGCGCCAGCGCCGCCTCCAGGGCGCCGGGCCGCAGGCAGCCGATCGGCCGGGCCGGGACCTGGGTGACGGCGTCCGCCCGCAGCACCACCCGGACCCGGCCGTCGGCGGGCACCGGCCCCAGCGGATGGACCGGGACGGCCGTGGCGGGCTGCTCGCCCTCGCTGCGGTAGGTGGTGCCGAGACCGCTCACCGTGCCGTTGAACCAGACCCCGTGGAAGTACGCCGTACCGCCCGGCGTACAGCCCGCCGTGAAGACGGTGCCCTCCGTGCCCGCCGGGGTGGCGGGGACGGACCAGCCGCTGGTGCCGTGAAGGGCCGGCACCGGGCCGCCGTCCGGGGCGGGCTCGGGGGCGTCCCACACCCGGCTGCCGAGCAGCGACTCCTGCCGGGACCAGACCGAGGAGGTGTCCGCCGCCGCGTCCGCCGGGACCACGGTGACCAGCGGCGGGGCGGCGGCCCGGCCGACCGTGAAACCGTCCGGCGGCGGCCCGTCGGCGAGGTACGTCCGCACCGCGAACAGGGCCCGCCCGACCGGGTCGGTGACGCTGCCGGTCCGCCGGCCGCCGGCCGTCCACCCGGCGCCGAGGTCGTGCAGCAGCAGCGCGGTGACGGTCGGCAGGTAGCCGCTGGAGTAGCCGCCGCCCTGGCCGTCCAGCAGCAGCGGGTCGTTCGGGGTGAAGGCGTGCGGGCCGGGGTCGCCGCGGCCGGCGGGCCAGTCGGCGGCCTGCCGCAGCGCCGCGTACCCGGCCCGGACGGGCGCCCCGGCGGCGGTGCCAGGCGCGGTGGCGCCCAGCGCCGCGTACGCCGACCAGACCGCGCCGCCGAGCACCGCGCAGGCCAGGGCCGCCGTCGCGACGGCGCCCGCCCGCCGGTCGGTGCGCCGGTGCTCCAGCGTCCACAGCGCGGCGAGCAGGACGGCGCCGCCCACGGCGAGCAGCACCCAGGTGGACGCCGGGACGGACTTCCGGGCCGCCGCGAGACCGGCCACCAGCGCCACCAGCGCGGCGCCGCCGAGCAGCGTGAGCAGGTCGGGCCGGTGCGCCAGTGAGACCCAGCCGGCCATCACCAGCAGACCGCTGAGCACGAACGCCACCCGGTACGGGCCGCCGGCGGGGATCGCCAGGCCGTGCCAGACCAGCACGGTGGGCGTCCAGACGAAGCTGAGCACCACCAGCGCCAGCAGCCCGGACCAGACGAGCCTGGTCCGGGCCCGCACCCGCCGGTTGAACGGCAGCCCGGCCACCAGCAGCAGGCCCAGCAGGCCGATCGCGACGTCCGGCAGCGGCCGGCCGGTGCGGGTGCCGGGCAGCAGCTGCGCCAGGTGCCCGCCGAGCCCGGACGGCCCGACCGGCCGCGCCGGGGACTCCGGCTGGGCGGCCTGCGCGGCCCGGACGGCGACGAACAGCACCGGCCCGGCCAGCAGCACCCCGGTGGCGGCCGTGGTCACGGCCCGCCCGGTCACCCGGACCACGGTCCTGAACGGCCGCCGGACGGCCAGCAGCCGGACCGTCAGCACCAGGCCGGCCATGATCGTGGCCATCGCGGCGGTGTAGAGGTTGCCCACCCAGGCGAGCGCGACGCAGAGGGTGCCGGCCGCCCAGCGGCGCTCGTGCAGACACCAGTCCCCGGCCAGGCAGAGCAGCGGCAGCGAGACCAGGCCCCAGAGCCACATCGGCGCCGCCCCGCCGACGCCCAGCACCCAGGCACAGAGCCCGTACCCGACGGCGGCCAGGGCCCGCAGCCGGCGCGGTCCTGGGTACAGCCGGCCGAGGACGTGGGCCATCAGCGCGGTGCCGAGGCCGATGCTGAGCAGGGTGGTCAGGAAGACCGCGAGCTGCCCCTGGTCGCGCGGCAGCAGGACGGCGAGCCAGGAGAACGGGTTCATCAGGTAGGCGAAGAAGTCGGCCAGGAACGGTGCCCCGTACCCGCTGTTCCAGTTGAACAGCAGGTCCCCGGCGCCCCGTCCGTGGACCAGGTCCCAGAGCCGGGCGTGGAACGGCACCGCCACCTCGGCGGCCCCGGCCGGCCACGCCCCGCGCAGCGCCGCCGCCACCGCGTACCCGCCCATGGCCAGCCCCGCCGCGCCCCCGCAGGCCAGCGCCTCCCGCCCTCGGCGTCCGCCGGTTTCGACCACGCTGCTGTGCCCCGTTCTCCGAGGATCTCCGGACCGGATCCCCGCGAGCATAAGCGTGCCCCCCGCGCGAATTGAGGCTCACGCGCTCCCTCGTCGGAGTGGCGTGCGGACAGGACCTGCCGAGTAGCCTGGGAGCAGCCGCCAGGACGCCCGTATGGGAGGAACCATGAGCGTCGCGCCGTACCCCGACTGGCTTCGCCCCCCGGTCGGCGGGTACACCGCCGAGGACCTCGACCGGCTGCCGGATCTCCCGCCGCACACCGAACTGCTCGACGGGAGCCTGATCTTCGTGAGTCCGCGGACCAAGTTCCACATGCGGATGCTCCGCGCGCTGGAACGGGCCCTTGAGGACGCCGCCCCCGACGGGTGGGAGGTCTGGCGCGAGATGACGGTCAAGCTGAACAAGCGGAACCGGCCCGAGCCGGACCTGCTGGTGGTCGACGAGCGCTCCGACACGGGGCTGAAGCAGACCTTCTGCCTCGGCGAGGACGTTCTGCTCGCCGTCGAGGTGGTCTCCGAGGAGTTCCAGGCACGCGACCGGGAGATCAAGCCGCGCAAATACGCCGCCGCCGGCATCCGGTACTTCTGGCGGGTCGAGAGTGACGAAGGCCGACCTGTCGTCTACACCTACGAGTTGGACCCGGCCGAGCGCAGGTACACCGCGACCGGGATTTTCCACGAGCGACTCAAGGTGGACCAGCCCTTCCCGGTCGACATCGCGTTGCCCGGATACCCCCGTCGTCCGGATAGTGGACACGGGATGTCAGCTTCTGGGACACCGGAGTAGGGTCCGAGCATGTCTCGCACCATTCGTCTCGCAGTTGTCCCCGGTGATGGCATCGGCCAGGAAGTGGTGGCCGAAGGCCTCAAGGTCCTGGTCGCCGCGCTGCCCGCCGACGTGAAGCTGGAGACCACCGAGTACGACCTCGGCGCCCGGCGCTACCACCGCACCGGTGAGACGCTGCCGGACAGCGTGCTGGAGGAGCTGAAGGGCCACGACGCGATCCTGCTCGGCGCCATCGGCGACCCGAGCGTGCCGTCGGGCGTGCTGGAGCGCGGGCTGCTGCTCAAGCTGCGCTTCGCCTTCGACCACCACATCAACCTGCGCCCCGGCCGGCTCTTCCCGGGCGTGAAGTCGCCGCTGGCCGGCGAGCCGGACATCGACTTCGTGGTCGTCCGCGAGGGCACCGAGGGCCCGTACGTCGGCAACGGCGGCACGCTGCGCACCGGTACCGCGCAGGAGGTGGCCACCGAGGTCAGCCTGAACACCGCGTTCGGCATCGAGCGCGTGGTCCGCGACGCGTACCGCCGGGCCCAGGCCCGCCCGCGCAAGAAGCTCACCCTGGTCCACAAGAACAACGTGCTGGTGCACGCCGGCCACCTCTGGACCCGGATCTTCGAGCAGGTCGGCCGGGAGTTCCCCGAGGTCACCACCGACTACCTGCACGTCGACGCGGCGACCATCTTCTTCGTCACCCAGCCCGAGCGGTTCGACGTCATCGTCACCGACAACCTGTTCGGCGACATCCTGACCGACCTGGCCGCCGCCGTCACCGGTGGCATCGGCCTGGCCGCCAGCGGCAACATCAACCCCAGCGGGGACTTCCCGTCGATGTTCGAGCCCGTGCACGGCTCGGCGCCGGACATCGCGGGCCAGGGCAAGGCCGACCCGACCGCCACCGTCCTGTCGGTCGCCATGCTGCTGGACCACCTGGGCCTGGCCGCCGAGGCCGCCCGGGTCGAGGCCGCGGTCGCCGCGGACCTGGCCGAGCGCACCGGGACCCGTACGACGTCCCAGGTCGGCGACGCGCTCGCCGGGCGAGTATCCGGCTAGCGGGCCGGAACCGACTGAAGGTGTTCCGGCTAGCGGGCCGGATCCGACTGAAGGTGTTCCGGCTGACGGGCCGGATCACATAACCGCAGCTTGCGGCTCCCCAAGGAGCCTGTGGCTGTTCGGCACGGCCCTCTGGATGCGAGTATCGACAGTGGGCCGTGCCGTCGTGCGTTCGTTCGCCGAAACGTTCACCCGACGGAGGCGGCCCGGACAAACCCCACGGTGAAGGACACACAGCCATGAGCACGCCCACCCAGGCGCCCATCACGTTCGACCTCAAGCCCTCCGCCCACCCGCTGTCCGACGCGGAGCGCGAGGCCCGGCTGGCCAGTCCAGGCTTCGGGCGCGTCTTCACCGACCACATGGTGACCATCCGCTGGACCGAGGGTCTGGGCTGGCACGACGCCCAGCTGGCGCCGTACGCGCCGCTGGAGGTCGACCCGGCGAACATGACGCTCCACTACGGCCAGTCGATCTTCGAGGGTCTCAAGGCGTACCGCCAGGCCGACGGCTCGATCGCGACCTTCCGCCCGGAGGCCAACGCGGCCCGCTTCCAGGCCTCGGCCCGCCGGCTGGCGATGCCGGAGCTGCCGGTCGAGACCTTCGTCGAGGCGGTCGAGCTGCTGGTCCAGCAGGAGCAGGGCTGGGTCCCGAACCAGCCGGAGCAGAGCCTCTACCTGCGCCCCTTCATGTTCGCCACCGAGGTCGGCCTGGGTGTCCGTCCGGCCAACTCCTACCTCTTCATGATCATCGCCTCGCCGGCCGGCGCCTACTTCCCCGGCGGCATCAAGCCGGTCTCGGTCTGGCTCTCCGAGGAGTACGTCCGGGCCGCGCCCGGCGGCACCGGCGCCGCCAAGTGCGCCGGCAACTACGCCGCCTCGCTGATCGCCCAGGCGCAGGCCGCCGAGAAGGGCTGCGACCAGGTCGTCTGGCTCGACGCCGCCGAGCACCGGTGGATCGAGGAGATGGGCGGCATGAACCTGTACTTCGTCTTCGGCGAGGGCAGGGACGCCCGGATCGTCACCCCGGAGCTGTCCGGCGCGCTGCTGCCCGGCATCACCCGCGACTCGCTGCTCCAGCTCGCCGCCGACCTCGGCTACGCCGTCGAGGAGCGGAAGATCTCCACCGACGAGTGGAAGCAGGGCAACGCCGACGGCACCCTCACCGAGGTCTTCGCCTGCGGCACCGCCGCCGTCATCACCCCGGTCGGCTCGGTCAAGTCCGCCCGTGCCGACTGGACCGTGGGCACCGGTGAGCCCGGCCCGGTCACCATGGAGCTGCGCAAGGCCCTGCTCGCCGTCCAGGGCGGCCAGGCCCCCGACACCCACGGCTGGCTGCACAAGATCGTCTGACCCGACACCGCCTCCGGCCTGCGCCGTTTCGGATCGCGAGACGGCCGGGCCGGAGTGTGGATGATGTGCGAGACTGCGAGGGTGTCCTCGCTTTCGCTGATTATTAGCAGCAGGCGCGCCGGTCCGCAGTGACCGCTTCCGCACCACCCGATGCGGAGCGACCACCAGCGTCCAGACCCGCGCGCAGACCTCTCGCACCCGCGAGGGGTCTTTTTGTTTACCCCGGACCGGCCGGAGCCCCCACAAGGGGCCGAGAGACACCGGGTGCGCGCGGGATGCTGGACAGTGGAGCGTGGTC
The DNA here is from genome assembly GCF_044755565.1 of Kitasatospora sp. NPDC092286. Lineage (NCBI taxonomy): Bacteria > Bacillati > Actinomycetota > Actinomycetes > Kitasatosporales > Streptomycetaceae > Kitasatospora > Kitasatospora sp. NPDC092286. The sequence continues at coordinate 209,639 of NZ_JBIVRD010000013.1, forward strand.
CGCCGGCAGGAGCCGGCGGCGATCGGACGCAGCCATCCCGGCAAGCAGTACGACCTCCCCGAACGGAGATTCCACGGCCATGACCGAGGCCAGCAGCCGCACCGACGACAGCTTCCACGTCTTCGACACCACCCTGCGCGACGGCGCGCAGCGCGAGGGCATCAACCTCACGGTGGCCGACAAGCTGACCATTGCCCGGCACCTGGACGACTTCGGAGTCGGCTTCATCGAGGGTGGCTGGCCCGGCGCCAACCCCCGGGACACCGAGTTCTTCGCCCGCGCCGCCGCCGAGCTGGACCTCAAGCACGCCCAGCTGGTCGCCTTCGGCGCCACCCGGCGGGCCGGCGGGAAGGCCGCCGAGGACCCGCAGCTGGCCGCCCTGGTCACCTCGGGCGCGCCGGTCGTCACCCTGGTCGCCAAGGCCCACGACCGGCACGTCGAGCTGGCGCTGCGCACCACGCTGGACGAGAACCTGGAGATGGTCCGGGACAGCGTCGCCCACCTGCGCGCCCAGGGCCGCCGGGTATTCATCGACTGCGAGCACTTCTTCGACGGGTACAAGGCCAACCGCGAGTACGCCCTCGCGGTGGTCCGCGCCGCGCACGAGGCCGGCGCCGACGTCGTCGTGCTCTGCGACACCAACGGCGGGATGCTCCCGGCCGGCGTCCGGGACATCGTCGCGGACGTGCTGGCGCGGACCGGCGCCCGGCTCGGCATCCACGCCCAGGACGACACCGGCTGCGCCGTCGCCAACACCCTGGCCGCGGTGGACGCCGGCGCCACCCACGTCCAGTGCACCGCCAACGGCTACGGCGAGCGGGTCGGCAACGCCAACCTGTTCCCGGTGGTCGGGGCGCTGGAGATCAAGTACGACCGCCGGGTGCTGCCGCCCGGCAGCCTCGCCGAGATGACCCGGATCTCGCACGCCATCGCCGAGGTGGTCAACCTGACCCCCTCCACCCACCAGCCGTACGTCGGCTTCTCGGCCTTCGCCCACAAGGCCGGCCTGCACGCCTCCGCGATCAAGGTCGACCCGGACCTGTACCAGCACATCGACCCGCAGACGGTCGGCAACACCATGCGGATGCTGGTCTCCGACATGGCCGGCCGGGCCTCGGTGGAGCTCAAGGGCAAGGAGCTCGGCTACGACCTCTCCACCGACCGCGACCTGGCCGGCCGGGTGGTCGCCAAGGTCAAGGAGCAGGAGAACCTCGGCTACACCTACGAGTCCGCCGACGCCTCCTTCGAGCTGCTGCTCCGGGACGAGGTGCGCGGCAGCCGCGACCGCTTCTACACCCTGGAGTCCTGGCGGACCATCAGCGAGCAGGGCCCGGACGGCAAGCCGGGCAACGAGGCGACGGTGAAGCTCTGGGCCAAGGGCGAACGGAAGATCGCCACCGGTGAGGGCAACGGTCCGGTGGACGCGCTGGACAAGGCGCTGCGCGCCGCGCTGGAGGGGATCTACCCGCAGCTGGCCACGCTGGAGCTGGTGGACTACAAGGTCCGCATCCTGGAGGGCCAGCACGGCACCGGCTCGCAGACCCGCGTGCTGATCGAGTCCACCGACGGCACCTCCAGCTGGTCCACCGTCGGGGTGGCCGACAACGTGGTCGCGGCCTCCTGGCTGGCCCTGGAGGACGCCTACACCTACGGCCTGATCAGGTCCGGGCTGGAGCCCACCGAATAGCATCGGTCCGACGAACAGCACCGGACCGAACAGGACCGGACCACGAAGCGGCCCACGGACCCCGAGGTCCGTGGGCCGCTTCGTCTCAGCGACGCGCACTCAGCGGAGGCGGGCGAGGAGGGCGTGTTCGACGAGGGTGATGAGGGCGCTTTTGGCGCTGTCGCGTCGTCGGGCGTCGAGGGTGATGACGGGGGTGTCGGGGCCGAGTTGGAGTGCTTCGCGGACTTCGTCGGCGGTGTGGGGCTGGTGTCCGTCGAAGCCGTTGAGGGCGACGACGAAGGGGAGTCCGCTGTTCTC